>CAKZYH010000068.1 GCA_937884725.1 uncultured Paracoccaceae bacterium | reverse complement strand
ACCGTCGTGAAGGCGCCCGCATGGCGGCACATGCCGCCCGATGCGTTGGCTGATGCGATTGCGCTTGGTGAGGCGGCGCTGCGCGATGAGGCGGACCTTCATGCCCTGAACAATCGCTCGCTTGTGTTGCGGGGGAAGCGGCCTCGATAGGGGCGGGCAAGAAAAAATTCCGCGACGTGAGGCCAACTGGTTGAAGCGGGCCTTTGGCAATGTCACACAAACGCATGGCCCGCTTTCCGTTCAATGCCATCGTCGGTCAGGACGCGATGAAAACCGCGCTGACCCTTGCTGCGGTCGATCCGTCCATCGGCGGCGTTTTGATTTTTGGGGATCGGGGGACGGGTAAATCCACCGCCGTGCGTGCGCTCGCCGCGACGCTGCCGCCGATCACCTCGCTGGAAGGCTGTCGCTATAATTGCGATCCGTCGAGCCCGGCTGAGCTGGCTGCGTGCCCCGACACACCGATTTCCGGCAAGAAGGAGAAGCGGACCGCTCCTGTGGTGGATTTGCCGCTTGGGGTGACCGAGGACCGGGTGATTGGGGCGCTTGATTTGGAGCGGGCGCTGGCGGCTGGGGAACGGGTGTTTGAGCCTGGCCTTTTGGCGCGGGCTCACCGGGGCTTTTTGTACATCGACGAGGTGAACCTCCTCGAAGACCACATCGTCGATATCCTGCTCGATGTGGCGGCGTCCGGCGAGAATGTGGTGGAGCGTGAGGGGCTTTCTGTCCGGCACCCGGCGAAGTTTGTGCTGGTGGGGAGCGGGAACCCGGAAGAGGGCGAGTTGCGGCCTCAGCTGCTCGACCGGTTCGGCCTGAGCGTCAGCGTCGCGACGCCAGGCGATGTCCCGACGCGCATTGAAATCATCAAGCGGCGGGATGCGTTTGAGCGCGATCCTGAGGCGTTTGTGGCGGCCTACAAGAAGGCGGACGATGGGCTGCGGCGCAGGATCGTGGCGGCGCGCAAGATGCTCGACGATTTGACAGTACCCGACGAGGTGCTTGGCTTGGTGGCGGGTCTTGGGCTGGCGCTTGGGACCGACGGGGCGCGGGGTGAGCTGACGCTGATGCGCGCCGCGCGGGCGATGGCGGCGCTGGGCAAGCGCGCTGCTGTGTCGGCTGAGGATGTGCGCAGTGCTGCACCGCTGGCGCTGACGCACCGGCTGCGCCGCGATCCGCTGGATGAGGCGGGCAGCGGGGTGCGGGTCGAGCGGGCGCTTGCCGAGGTGTTCGGCGATGGTCCGAAAGAGGTGGCCGCCTGAGTTCGCCGCTCCTCCGGGAGGTTGCGGCAACGCCTGCTGGGCGGGCGGGGCTCGCCCTCTCCCTCGCGTTGGCGGCGCCGTCAGATTTTGGCGGGGTGGTTCTTCGTGGTCCGATCACAGAGTTTCGGGGCCGAGTGGTCGCCGCCGCCGGGCCGCTGACGCGCATTCCGTTGCATGCCGACGAGCGGGGCTTGCTGGGCGGCATTGATGAGATGGCGGCGCTGGCGAGTGGCGAACGGGTGGTCCGCGGGGGGCTTCTCGATCGCGATGGTGCGCTGTTGTTGCCGTCGGCGGAGCGGGCGGCCTCGCTGACGCTCGCGGTTTTGGGCCGGTTGCTGGATGGCGGGCTGTTGGGGGCGTACGGTCCGATTGCGCCGAAGCCTGTGATTGCGCTCGATGAAGCCGAGCCCGACGAGACGGCGCTCGGTGAGCCGCTGTTGTCTCGGCTGGCGTTTCTCGTCTCGACGGATGCTGAGGCTCAGGACGTTGTGCTGCTGCCGGTGCCGGCGGACTGGCGCACGGTGGTGCTGCCGGACGCCGTGGCTGAGACGCTGCTGACGGCGGCGTTGCGCGTTGGGCTTCTGAACGTGCGGCATGGGTTGCAGCTGGCGTCGGCGGCGAAGGCGTTGGCGGCGATGTCGGGCCGGGACGAGGTGACCTCGGAGGATGCTGAAGCGGCGGCGATGATGGTGTTTCCGGGCAGGGCTTCCCTGCCGCCCGACATCAGCGAGCCGCAGGAGGAGGCGCCGGCGCCGCCGCCCCCTGACACCAACCCGTCAGATGGCGCCAACAACGACACGACGGAGCCAAGGCCCGAGGAAGACACGCTGGTCGAGGCTTTGGCGACCGCGCTGGCGCTGGATCTGGCGCCGTCGGACGACGGGCCGCGTGCAGGGCGATCCGGCCGCGCTGGCGGGGAGGTGAAGGGCACGCGGGGCAGACCCGGGCCGTTGCGCGCTGGGCTGCCGAGCCCTGCGGCGCGGCTCGATGTGGGCTCGACCCTGACCGCAGCGCTGCCGTTTCAGCGGCTGAGGGGGCGGACCGATGGGCCGTTTCGGGTTCGGCGCAGCGACATCCGTGTGCGGCCGACGATTGCGAAGGCGGCGACGCTGACTGTGTTTTGCGTCGATGCATCCGGCAGCCAGGCGTATGCGCGGATGGCGGAGGCGAAGGGCGCGGTGGAGGCGCTCTTGGCGCAAAGCTATGTGCGACGCGATCAGGTGGCGCTGGTGGCGTTTCGCCGAACGGGGGCTGACGTTTTGCTGGCGCCGACTGCATCGCTCACCCGGGCCAAGCGCGCCTTGGCGGCGCTGCCTGGCGGGGGAGGCACCCCCGTTGCGAGCGGTCTGGAGGCGACGTTCCGCCTGGCCCTGCGCGCTGAAGCTGAGGGGCGGGCGCCTGGCGTTGTGGTGCTCACCGATGGCCGGGCTAATGTTCGCCGCTCCGGAGAAGGGGGGCGGGCGGAGGCGATGGCGGAGGCGGAGAGTATCGCCAGGCTGATCCGGGCCGAAGGGTGGCCATCGCTCCTCGTCGACACCGGGAACCGGCCTGGCCCGGCAGCACGCGGGCTCGCGGATGCGATGGGGGCACGTTACGCTGCGCTCCCGGCGCTGGGGGCGGGCGGTGTGGCGGCCGCGGCGGATGCGATGCGCCCGCGATGAGGTGCGCCGCGCGCATGTGCCTGCGTGCGTACGGTCGTCCGAAGCGCTAAACCTCGCTGATGATGCTCCTTGACCGCGACAAGCCTGATTTTGAGACCGATGGTGCGCACTGGCCGCACAGGGCCCACAGCCGTTTTGTCAGCGCGTCCGGGCTCACCTTTCATGTTCAGCAGCTGGGCGAAGGGCCGGACCTGGTGCTGATTCACGGGACCGGGGCGTCGACCCACTCGTTTCGGGCGATGATGTCGCTGCTGGCGACAGACTATCGTGTTACCGCCTTTGATTTGCCGGGGCACGGATTTACGGAAACTCCAGTCTTTACGCGGCTGACGTTGCCGGAGATGTCCCGGTCGAGTGCTGACCTTTTGTCCTCGCTCGGCATTGAGCCGGTGGCGCTGGTTGGGCATTCGGCCGGCGTTCCGGTGGCGCTTCGAATGACGCTCGACGGGCGAGTTGCGCCGCAGGCTATCGTGGGGTTCAACGCCTCCATTCGGCCTTATGCGGGGGCGGCGGCGCCACTCTTTTCGGCGATGGCGCGGGTGCTGTTTGTCAATCCGATGACGCCGCGCGTTTTTGCGGCCACCGCTACGCCGCGCCGTGTTGAGCATCTGTTGGCGAACACCGGCTCACGGATCGATGATGAGGGGGTCGGGCTTTACCAAACTTTGTTTCGACGCGCGGGCCATGTGGCGGGGGCGCTCGGTCTGATGGCCGGGTGGGAGCTCAAGCCTCTGAATGTGGATTTGCCCGGCCTGACAGTGCCGCTGACTTTGGTGGCGGGAACTCGCGATAGGACGGTCCCGCCCGCCAACGCCGCGTCGAGCGCGGGCGAAGTGCAACACGGCAATGTCGTCAGGATGATGGGTCTTGGGCACCTTGCCCACGAAGAAGACCCAGTGGCGGCGGCGGCGATCGTTCGGGAAGCACTGGCCTAGCGGGCGTACAGTTGTCGTCCGTGCGCCGGCTGATGCTCCGTGCCCTTGCGGCTAGTATGTTCTTGTTTTATTCTCATCATCAAACAGGAACGTTAAGCTATGGCGGTGATCAGCCACATCACGCTCGGCACCAACGATGCGGAGCGCTCGGCGCAGTTTTATGACGAGGTGTTGGGGGTTCTCGGGTTTAGCCGGCTTGTGAAGCCGCCCGCGTATGAGAAAGGCGGCATGCCAACGATCTATCTCTATCCGCCGGAAGATGGCCGGCCCGCCACTTGGGGGAACGGGACGCACGTCGCGTTCATTGCCGAGACGCAAGATGACGTGAGGGCGTTTCACGCCGCGGCTCTCCGGCTTGGTGGCCTCAGCGAAGGTGAGCCTGGGCCGCGCCCTCACTATGGCGAGGGTTACTATGCGGCTTACGTTAGGGACCCTGACGGCAATAAGCTCCAGGCCGTCTGCTACTCTTGACGGCGCTACCGTTCGCGGCCCGCGCTGTAGTCGCGCGGCGCGGGTTTGTTGTGAGAAGCGCGCCCCCGCCCCTGCGGCCTGGCTTAGTGGGCGAGGATTTGGCTGAGGAAGAGCTTTGTGCGCTCGTGCTGCGGGTTGGTGAAGAAGGGTTCGGGCGCGTTCTGCTCAACGATCTGGCCCTGGTCCATGAACACCACGCGGTTCGCGACCTGGCGGGCAAAGCCCATTTCGTGGGTCACGCAGATCATGGTCATGCCGGTCTGCGCAAGGTCTACCATCACGTCGAGCACTTCCTTGATCATCTCAGGGTCAAGGGCGGTGGTGGGCTCGTCGAAGAGCATGACGTTGGGGTTCATGCACAGCGCGCGGGCGATGGCGACACGCTGCTGCTGACCGCCGGAAAGCTGGCCGGGATACTTCGCCGCCTGCTCCGGGATTTTCACCCGGGTCAGGTATTTCATGGCGACCTCTTCGGCCTCCTTTTTGGGCATCTTTTTGACCCAGATCGGCGCCAGCGTGCAGTTCTCCAAAATCGTCAAGTGCGGGAAGAGGTTGAAGTGCTGAAACACCATCCCGACGTCGCGGCGGATCTCGTCGATTTTCTTGATGTCGGACGTGAGCGGTATGCCGTCGACCGTGATCGAGCCTTTTTGGAACTTTTCGAGCGCGTTGACGCATCGGATCAGGGTCGATTTGCCAGAACCTGACGGTCCGCAGACCACGATGCGCTCACCCTTATTGATGGTGAGGTCGATGTTTTTCAGGACGTGGAACTCGCCGTACCACTTGTTCATCCCGGAGATGTCGATGGCCACCTCGTCGGAGACCGTCATGGCCGCCGGGGCTTCGGCTTGTGGCTCGGGCGCGTGGGCAACTTCAGCCATATTGGAAAACTCCCTTAGCGGCGATCGCCTGCTCTGAGGCGGACTTCGAGGTGTTGTGAGTAGCGGCTCATGCCCCAGCAGAAGATGAAGAACATCAGCGCGATAAAGCCATAGAGCTCCCAGATGATGCCGTTCCAGGCGCTATCTGAGCGGATCGGGTTGGTGAGGCCCAGCGGGTCGAGAAGGCCGATGACGACCACCAGCGTGGTGTCTTTAAACAGGCCAATGAAGGTGTTCACGATGCCGGGGATCGAGATTTTGAGCGCCTGGGGCAGGATGATGAGGCGCATGCCCTGCCAGTAGGTGAGGCCGAGCGTGTCGGCCGCCTCGTACTGGCCTTTGGGAAGCGCTGCGAGACCGCCGCGGATCACCTCGGCCATGTAGGCGGAGGCGAACAGCGTCACCATGATGAGGACGCGCGCGACAATGTCGAAGTTGGTGCCCGGCGGCATGAAGTAGTTGAGCAGCGTCGAGGCGACGAAGAGGAGCGTGATGAGCGGCACGCCCCGGATGAACTCGATGAAGGTCGTGCAGATGATCTTGAGGATCGGCAGGTTGGATGCGCGGCCGAGCGCGAGCAAGATCCCGATGGGGAGCGAGGCTGCGATGCCGGTCACGCCGATGACCATGGTCAACAGGAAGCCGCCGAACTTTGATGTCTCCACCGGCTCCAGGAAGACGCCACCCCACAAGATGAAGTACGCGATGACGGGGTATGCGAACGTGAGGTAGAACCACTTTCCGCGCTGGTGCTGGAAGACGAGCGCCGCAACGCCGATGGCGATGGTTGCGATGAGTGTCGGGTTGATGATGGCGTATTCGGCGCCGGTGTACGTCTTGTAGGCGAACGCGATGATTTGGAGGCCGAGGAGGCCCGCCATGGCGTAGGCCAGCGGGCGCATCGTTTGGAACAAGACCGGGGCGAGGGCGGCGACTAAGAGCAGGAAGGCGATGTTGGGGCGCCAGCGCAGCTCGTCGGGGTAAAAACCGTACATGAGCTGGTTGAAGCGCTCGTTGACGACGGCCCAGCAAGCGCCGGTCGCCCCTTCGCCGTGCCGCGCAGCGATGATCTCGCGGCATTCGGCGAGCGAGCTGGCGTTCCAGACCGACTTCATCACCGCCCAGTCGATAAAGCCTGGGAGGATGTAGGCGAGGAACGCAATGGAGAGCACCGTGAGTGCCGCGTTGCCCCAGCTGGAGAAGAGGTTTTCCTTCAGCCAGCCGAGTACACCCACTTCCGAGGCGGGGGGCGGCGCGTCTGGGTACTGCGTGTCGGCGACGAAGGCGACGTTGTGCGCGTTTGTGGCCGCCATCTTACCGCTCCACCAGTTTAACGCGCGAGTTGTAAAGGTTCATCAGCGCCGAAATGGTCAGCGACACCGCGAGGTAGAACGCCATGAGGAGGAGCACGCACTCCATCTCTCGGCCGGTCTGGTTGAGCGTAATGCCGCCCAGCGTACCGGTCGCGTCCATGTAGCCGACGGCGATGGCGAGCGATGAGTTTTTGGTGAGGTTCAGATACTGGCTGATCAGCGGCGGAACGATAACGCGCAGTGCCTGGGGCAGGATCACCAAGTTCATGGTTCGGTTTGGCCGCAGCCCCAACGCGTAGGCGGCTTCGGTCTGGCCGTGGCTGACCGACAAGATGCCGGCGCGCACGATCTCAGCGATAAAGGCGCCGGTGTAGAGCGAGAGGGCAATCCAGAGCGCGAGCAAGCTGTTGCGCAGGTGGATGCCGCCCTGGAAGTTGAAGCCCTGAAGCGTGGGGTACTCCAGTCTGATCGGCATGCCGAGGATGAAATAGACGAGCGTTGCCGGCACGAAGAGGATGCCGAGGCTGATCCACAGGACCGGCAACTGTTCGCCGGTCGCGGCCTGCTTCATCGCAGCCCATTTGCGGAACACGATGATGCCGATGATGGAGGCGATGAACACCGCGACGACGGTCCAACCGCCGTCCTCGAAAACAGGGGCGGGGGTGTAGATGCCTCGGTTGGTGGCCACGAACGCGCCGGTCTCTTCCCCGCGGAACGCGCGCGGTTGGGGAAGAGTCTCAGTGACGGCGGCCATCACCAACAGGATCCACAGAAGGAGCGGGACGTTGCGGAAGCCTTCCACAAACACGCTCATGAGGCGGGCGACGAGCCAGTTTTTGGACAGGCGCAGAACGCCGGCGGCGACGCCGATAAAGGTTGCCGTGATGCAGCCGAGGAACGCGACAAGCAGCGTGTTTAAAATGCCGACGAGGGCAGCGCGGGCGTGCGTGTCGCGGCTGTTATACTCGATGAGGCGCTGGTTGATGTCGTAGCTTGCCGGCTCGCTCAGGAAGCCGAAGTCGAAGTCTTTTCCGAGCGCAGACAGGTTGTTGATCGTGTTGCTGACCAGCCAGGCGAAGCCCAGCATCAACAGCATCATGGCGATGGCTTGGATGAACAACGAGCGGTAGCGCTCGTCGGTCCAAAGCATGTCGATGCGAAAAGTTTCTTTGGGCGGTGTGCCGGCGGCAATGGACATGGCGCGCTCCAGTCAAAGAAAAGGGCGCGGTGGTGAAACCGCGCCCTGATCAGGTCTTAGCGGAAAGGCGGGGCGTAGAGGATGCCGCCGTCCGTGTAGAGCGCGTTCAGGCCTCGCTCGAGCGCCACCGGCGTCTCGGAGCCGATGTAAGAGGCGAAGATCTCGCCATAGTTGCCGTTTGCAGCGATGGCTTTGACCATGAAGTCAGCCGGGAGGCCGAGCATTTCGCCGTAGCTGCCCTCGGTGCCGAGGAGACGGTTGGTCTCGGGGTCAGGCCCAGGCGCTGCCGCCAGTTCCATGACGTTGCTGGAATCGATGCCCTTTTCTTCGGCGATAATCAGGCCGTTGAGCACCCAGCGCACCACATCGCCCCACTCATTGTCGCCATGGCGTACCAGCGGGCCAAGCGGCTCTTTGGAGATGATCTCCGGCAGGATCACGTGCGCGCCCGGATCAGCAAACGCGGAGCGCGATGCTGCAAGACCCGAGGCGTCGGTGGTGTACACGTCGCACGCGCCGGCGAGGTACTGCTGCTGAGCTTCAGAATTGGTCTCGATGGGGACCGGCTCGTAGCTCATGTTGTTGGCGCGGAAGTAGTCGGCAAGGTTCAGCTCAGTGGTAGTGCCGGTCTGGATGCAGACGGTGGCGCCATCAAGTTCAAGCGCGGACGACACGCCGAGCTCGGTCGGGACCATGAAGCCTTGGCCGTCGTAGTAGTTCACGCCGACGAAATCGAGCTTCAGGTCAACGTCGCGCGAGAAGGTCCACGTGGTGTTGCGGGCCAGCATGTCGACTTCGCCCGACGACAGCGCGGTGAAGCGGGTCTTACCGGTGGTCGGCACGTACTCGACAGCGGACGCATCGTCGAAGATGGCAGCGGCGACTGCCTGGCAGATTGCCGGGTCAAAACCTTGCCAGTTGCCTTCAGCGTCGGTGAACGCGAAGCCGGGCACGCCGGTGGACACGCCGCAAAGCAGGTTGCCGCGCTCTTGAAT
>CAKZYH010000067.1 GCA_937884725.1 uncultured Paracoccaceae bacterium | reverse complement strand
TTGTTGAGCGTTTTGATGGCATTGCGCAGCGTCTCGATGGCGGCGAGGACGTCGTTCAAGAACCGGGCAAGCAAGCGCGTGAGAGCGCTGCGCCGGGTGCGCCCACGCGTTGACCGAGTTGTCGAACTGACGGGAACGCCAGCCCCGAACGGCCTCATCGACCTGTGGGCGCAAATAGTGTTGCTTGATGACGGGGCCCGCCTCGGCAAGACGCTCACACAGTACCGGCAGCGCTACTTCAACGCCGACTACACAGGCTTCAAGTACGAACTGCGCGAGGACGCCGCCGACCAAATCCATGCCGCCGTCGACGACATCGTGTTGTCGTTGTCCGCCAAAGATCATCTCGATCTTCCCGAGCGGACCATTGTCGATGTGCCCGTCGCAATGCCGCCGAAGGCGAAAGCGCAATACGATCAGCTCGAACGCGAGTTCCTGATCGAGATTAAGAACGAGACGATCACCGCCGCCACCGCCGGCGTGCTCGCCGGAAAGCTCCTGCAGGCGGCCAACGGTGCGCTCTATACCGACGAGGGCTTTGTGTTGCTGCACGAAGCCAAGCTGGACGCCCTCGCCGACCTCATCGAGGGGATGAACGGGGCGCCACTTCTGGTAGCGATCAACTTCCGCAGTGACGAGGAGCGGATCCTGGCGCGGTTCCCCGACGCAGGGATCGAGAAGCTCGGCACCGACCCCGCCCAGATCGATCGCTGGAACGCCCGTGAAATCCCGATCTTGTTGGCCCATCCGGCCAGTGCCGGCCACGGTCTGAACCTGCAGCACGGCGGCCGACACATCGTGTGGCTCGGGCTGAACTGGAGCTTGGAGCTCTACGACCAGTTCAACGCCCGCCTGGATCGCCAAGGACAGACCGGCACTGTCGTCGTGCACCGCCTGGTCGCAGACAGCACGATCGACCCAGTGGTGTGTGAAGTCCTGCGCCAAAAAGACAAAACGCAACGCGCGCTCCTCAACGCGGTGAAAGCCGACGCGACCAAGCGCCAAACCGGAGCGCGCGGATGAAGGTGGAAACGGTGAACACCGCCCTCCAAGGGCCCGGCTTCCTCGCGCGCTACGGCAAGCGCCTTCTGCGGCACGGCTATCCCATCCTGCCGATCCATCCGGGGCTGAAACACCCGAACGATAAACGGTGGCAAGAGCTGGTCACAAACGACGCGTCATTGAATGCGTGGATAGAAGGCCGCTACCGGCGCGGCGGCGTCGGCATTATGGCCGCATCGTTCCCGGCGGTAGACGTCGACGTCCATGACGCGAGCGTGGTGGCGACGGTCGTGGACTGGTGCCAGCGTCACATCGGGACCGCACCCCGTCGCGTCGGCGAGGCACCCAAGGCGTTGCTGCCGTACAGAACCGACGCACCGTTCAGCAAGGTGCAAAGTCGCACGTTCATCGATGGCGAAGGCCGTCGCAACAAAGTGGAAATCCTTGGGCGTGGGCAGCAGTACGTCGCCTATGCCATGCATCCCGACACGGGCGCCCCGTACACGTGGTCTGACGGTCGCGGGATCGCAGACGTCCCGGCTGAGAAGCTGGCCACGATCACGCTTGAGCAAGCCCGGGAAGTGGTCGATTTCTTCGAGGACAACGTCCCAGCGGACTGGACGCCGGTGCAGCACGGCAGCCGTGGCACGATACGTGGGGACGCCGGCGATGCACTGGCCAACGCCGCCGCCCCGTTGGACATCACCGACGAGCAGATCGACAAGGTGCTCGGCGGCATCGATCCGGACATCCATAATGACGATTGGGTCAAGGTCGGAATGGGGCTTTACCACCAGTTCGGTGGCTCCGAAGAGGGTTTCGCCAAGTGGGACGGCTGGAGCGTCGAGGGGTCGAAGTACAGGGCCGACGAGATGCGCGGCAGGTGGAAGTCGTTTGACGCGGACCTGAACGCCGGCCCGCCAATCACGTTCGCCTACGCCATCAAGCTCGCCAAGGCGGCCGGTGTGCGCATCAGCGGGACGCCAGCGCCCGAGGTCGACCACATGAAGCGGTTCCTCGCACGCTACGTCTACGTGGTCGACAAGAACGAAGTCACGGACCTCGACAAGCCGCCGAACCATGCGACGGTGGCCTTGTTGAACTGGCGCAACGAAGTGGCCAACGTGCGGCACGATGTGGAGGTGGAAAAACCGACCGTAAAGGAACCCGATCGCACGGTCATACAACGCCAACCGGTCAGCGCAGGATGGCTGGTACACCCAGACCGAAAAGTGGCTCAGGGGCTAGCGTTTGATCCGTCACAGCCGATGCTTTTCGAGCGCGACGGGCTGACATGGGTAAACAAGTTCCACATGCCGGTCTTCGCACCGTCGAACGCGTCCACGGGCGTCTTCTGGCGCCACATGGAGTACCTGTTCCCGGTTCCCGTTGAGCGCGAATGGTTCATCGACTGGATGGCCTTCAACCTTCAGCAGCCCGCGGTGCGGTGCAAGGTGACGCCGCTGCACGTGGCGCGCGGACACGGCACCGGGCGCGGTTGGGTTGTCGAGCTTTTGCGCGAACTCCTCGGCGAGTGGAATATCAGCAAAACAGAGATGTCTACGCTGTGCGGGGAAGGGGCCATCGGTGGGTATCACGACTACATGGCCGACTCGCTGCTGTGCGCGATTGAAGAGGTGCGCGAGGGTGGAAAGCGGTACGAAGTGTCGGACCGCATCCGGTCGAAGCTTACCGAGCCCTCGCTGGAGCTGAACTTGAAGTACGGCGACAAGGGAACGAGAGCCGTCTACACCAACTTCTTCCTCCAATCGAACCACCCCGACGCCCTGGTACTGCCGTCTCGCGACAGACGCATCAACGTCCTTACCGGCCCGGACAACCCGAAACCGGACGCGTATTACGAGCGGCTTTATGGGTGGCTCAAGAAGCCCAACGTTGCCGCGTTGCACGGCGAACTGATGAGCCGAGACCTGTCGGAGTTTAACTGGACGCGCTCCATGAAGACCGTTGGGCGCACAGCGATGGTCGAGGGCAACCGCACCGAAACGGAAGTTGCGTTCCACGACATGCTGGAAGACCTCCCGGCCAAGGCGATGACGTTCCGGCAGGTGGTGTCCGCGATGGAAGCGGCGGCCGGCGAGGACGCGATGAGCGTCAACATCGATGAGCGCCAGGTGAGCAAGCTGCTGCAGCACTACGCACGACAGGGGCCACGGATGAAAGTCAACGGCATCGCGGTGCGACCGTGGGTCTTCGATGAGACGTTGCTCGACAAGAGCGAGGCGATTCGCGAGGCCGTAAAGAGCCTCAAATAGCGATCTAAAAATCCGTTTCTCGTGTGGTTTGGAGGGGTGACACCGAGGGTGACACCCCTTTTTTTTGGTGTCACCCTTTGTGGCGAGAATATGGCGCAATTGTGTTTCAATAAAGGCAAGTGGGTGACACTGAGTGACAGTAACGAAAGTCTGGTGTCACCCTCAAAAAAGCCCAGAAAGCCTAGCTTACACAAATAAGGGTGACAGGGTGACACTCTCTCTTAGAGCTATAATATAAAAACATAAAAATATGAGTACAAGATAGGAACACAGGGGTAAAAAACGATTTTTAGATTATAGCTCCTAGGGCGGTGTCACCCTGTCACCCTTCTAGAGCTGGGATTTTACTGTTGACCCTGGCCGGGTTTTGTGGCGCTCTAACACAAGCTTCCCCAAGCTGACCGGTGCGCTTCCAACGGAGCGCGCCATGCGTATCGAAGATGCACTTGCGAACCCGGAACGCCGGAAACAGATCGAGCGGCTGAAGGCTGTTCGTGCCCGGGGGCACCGCGGTCAGGATGCCCAACGTTTGCCCGTTGAGCGGCGACTGGCTTCGGCTTTGCAGGTCGCCCAAGCCGTTAAACGCGGCATGTGGTACGGGCCTTCATTGCCGCCAGACGGCAAGCGGCCTACAACCGCGGACATCATCAACGCGATAGCGTGGATCACCGGCGTATCGCGTCAGGTGTTGCTGTCGAAGACACGCACTCGCGTTGTCACCGTATCGCGCCAAGTGGCGATCGCCGCCGCTATCCAGTGGACGGGGCTCAGCCTACCCCGTGTCGGCCACCTTTTTGGCGGGCTCAATCACACCACCGTTCTACACGCCGTCAGGATTGTCGAGAAGCGTCGTGCCGAAGGACATGAAGCAACGTGCGAGCTGATCGAGCAGTTAGCAGAGCGGCTCGGCCAAGAGTGGGTGCCTCACGCCAAAGATCTCGGCCCTCGATACGTCAATAGATCTCGCCCGGACCCGTGGACGCCAGAACGCCTGGCTGACTTAGAGCGGTTGTGGGCCGAGAATGCCTATCAGCGGGACATCGCAGTCGTTCTGGGCGGCGGGATTTCACAAAACGCGGTCAGCCACAAATTGCAGGATTTGCGTCGAGCAAAGCCGGACGCGATGGCGATTGTTGATCGACAGCGCCACGAGGCGCAGCTGGCCGCCCAGCGAGAAAAGAAACGTTGGAAGGCAGCTCGATGAGGGCCGTGAGCGTGAAGACGTTACGCACTCTGGCGGATGTGGGCGTCGCACTCGCGATTCTGGCGGCGGTGATTTTCATAATCGGGGTTTTTGTCATCGGTTGGCTGACGCCGGTCCAAGCGCAGACGCGTCCGCCGATGATGTGCGCGCCATACGAAGACGTCAAAAAGGGCCTTGCCAAAAAGCATAATGAGCGCCTTGTCGCGGTCGGCATACATGCGCAGGGCGATCGTTTGGTGCAGATCTTCGCTTCTCCAGACGGCGCGACGTTTGCGATTATCATCTTCCATCAAAATGGGCGTGCCTGCATTCCTGCTTCTGGCACTGATTGGATCGCGATCCCTCAGGGGGATCCAGCATGAGCTACGCACGAGCGATCCGGCGAGGTATGGGTATTGGCGTCGATTTGGGCGAGAAGATCGGCGCGGAGGCCGACAAAGAGATCGCCGCTCTGAAGGCGGACATCGTGGCGCTTAAGGTGTGCCTCGCACGCGTCACGCCTCTGGACGACTTCGATTCCGAGGTTCTGACACTTCGCAAAGATTTCGAGCTGCTGAAGTCAAGCATTCAGTTCTGGCAAAACCGCGTTGCATACCTGGAAGCTGAACTGGCTCGGCCAGACCGGCTTGCTGTATACGTGGCGGGGACCGAGCCGTGAACGGTAAACCGGTCTGGCCGATAACGTGGATCCTTTTGGGTTTTACTGCCGGGATTTGGCTGTCGGTCATTCTCGACCAGTGGGCTCAGTTGTGAGCGCTTCAGGCTGGACCGACGACCGCGTGGCGCGGCTTCGGGAGCTTTGGCTTCAGGGCTGGACCGCGGTTCGTATTGGTGAAGCCCTTGGCGGTTTTTCGAAAAGCGCAGTCCTTGGGAAAGCGTCTCGTCTTGGCCTAGCCGGCCGTAACTTGACCCGAGAACACGTAGCGGCTCGCAGGGTCGAGGCGAAGCTCAAGTCGGTCCGCGCAGCGACCAAGCCAAAGGCCGAGCCGCGACCGCCGATTGTGAAAAGGGTGGCACCCGTGGTGCTCGATTTGGACCCTGCGAGGTTCGTCACGATCACGGAGCTGGAGAACCATCACTGTCGCTATGCGGTGGGTGAGAACGATGATGGCGAACAGTTGTTCTGTGGTGCTGATAACCGAGGCGGTCGGCGAGACTACTGCAAGGCGTGTTCGGACAAGATGTTCGTGCCGCCGCGAGAGCTAAAGGTCTCTTTCATCAATCACTTAGTGCGAAAGGGTGCTGCGTAATGGCTCGACCAGGACGGAAGCGGAGGCAAGACGTCAAACGCTACCCAAACCAGCAACCGGTGCGGTCCCTCGCTCAAATTGAGGCCGAGACCAAATCCGTGGCCGTGGAAGCTCGCATGCGTCACCATGGTCTGAACAAGCACCAAGCGAAGCGGCCGGACGCGGGGTCGGTGCAAGGCCGTTTGCTGATGGATGGCTTCCTCGACGAATACGATGATGATGCTCTAACGCGCTTTGCTCAGCTCCGCCGGGACTACATGCGAGCGATCGATAGCCCACCTGCGTCGATATCTGTTGGATTGGAGCGACAAGACCGGAGCTTTGAGGATTTGCTTGAGGATGTTGACCAATCTGTTCGCGTCGTATCGGAGTGGAATGGCCTCAGAAAAATCCTTGGGATCCACATCGACGCCATTCTGGCGGTGCTCACCGAGAGCTCTGACCCGATCAATCGGATGTCGCTCCGGGGTGGGTTGGCGGCACTTCGACAACATTATCGCTTGCCTTTACGCGAGAGCTATGGCACTCGATAAATGCACGGTCGAAGAAGTGCGAGAAAACCGGGTCTAGGTGGCCCGGTTTTTTGTTTTCCGCGGGTGCTACCGTGAAGAAGCCCAAACCACCGAAGCGACGCAGTCCGATTGCCAAAGCTGTGAAGGCGATGCGTCCGCAGGTCATACGCAGCCGGAGACGCTATCACCGACCTAGTGAGCGGCGGAGGATCGGCGCAGATTGAGCGGATCGCAACGTGACCAACGTCGTGATGAAGATCGAAGGCGATGGCATCCGTCGCCTCGAACGTGCGGTCAAGAAGCTCGGCAAGTCAGGCAAGACGGAAATCAAGCGCGGGCTGATCAGTGGCGGTCGAAAGGTTACACCGAAGGTTAAAAGCGCTCTGGTTAGGCAAACGAGCATTAAGAAACGCAGCGTTGACCGGCAGGTTACTGATCGAGCCACCGACGACGCTTGGATTATCACCGTGCGCGGGGGCGGCGTTCCTATTCGCGAGGTGCAGAAGGTATCGGGCCGTAAACTCCGCAAGCGCAATCCGCGCAACCAACCACGCGACGCGAGCGGGCGTTTCGCCAATTGGCCGCGGAAGCTCGGCGCTGGTGTGACAGCGACGGTTTGGGGCGGATCCCGCACATTCTTTCAGTCGTACAAGGACGACCGTGGTTTCCGGTCAATCCGCAGTGGTGGTGAGCACCAAACGATCTACGGTCCGTCGCCGGCTAAAGAAGCGATCAAGGACCAAAGTGCTGATGCGTTCAATCAAGGCGCTCGCCTGATACAGACTGAAGTAGAAGGTCGCTTGATAACACTTTCGGGCAAAATTCTGAGCAAATAAAAGCCCTGGTACAAGGGACCGTACACTGTCTTTTTACTACCGCGGGTGCGCGCCACTGCAGGATTTCGCTAGTTCCAGAGTTTTTGAACCGGGGTAGGGTGGTAAGGAAAGATGCCAGCTGCACCCGAAAGCCCGGTGGTCTCACAGTCCGAGATTTGCCGGCTACTGAACGTCACACCGACAACCGTTCAAGCTTGGACCCGAAAGGGTTGTCCGATTGTCGCCAAAGGCGGCCGGGGTAAGGCGTCGTCGTATCGAGTGAGCGACGTTGTCCGATGGCGCGAAGAGCAAGCGCGACTTGCAGCCACCGGCGACATCAACGCGATGGATATGGAAGAGGCCCGCCGACGGAAGCTAGCCGCCGAGGCCGCATCAGCCGAGATCGACCTGGATTTGAAACGGGGTGTTGTCGTCGAGGTCGACGTCGCGCTCGATGAGGTCGGCCGCGGCTTGGACGCGTGTCGATCAAAGCTGTTGAGTCTGGCTAGTCGGCTTGCGCCGCAAGTAGCTGCCGAGGACGATGTACCGAAGTGCAAAGCGTTGATCAGCGAAGCCATTAACGAAGCGCTGTCGGAGTTGTCAGCGAGGATGAGTGAGTGAGGCGACGCGATGACAGAAGCATCGGCGACGCCCCATCTCCTGCCTGAGGATGAGCAACGCATGAAGATTGTCGAGCGGCTCAGAACATTGGTCGCGGAGCGTTTGCGTCCGCCGCCACAACTGACCTTGTCGGAATGGGCCGACCGTTACCGCTATCTTTCGGCTGAGACGACTGCGGAGTCAGGCACATGGCGCACTGACCGTGTGCCGTTCATGCGGGGTCCGATGGACGCGTTCAGCGATCCGGAAGTTCGCAAGGTGGTGGTGACCAAAGCAGCACAGGTGGGATACACTGAAGTGCTCGGCAACGTGGTCGGCTACTTCATCCACCAGGACCCGGCCTCGATCTTGGTGATTCAGCCAACGGTGGAGATGGGGCAGGCGTGGTCGAAAGAGCGGCTTGCGCCAATGCTCCGGGATAGCCCGGCGCTTCAAGGCAAGATCGCGGATCCGAAGTCCCGGGACAGCGGGAACACGATCAGAGACAAGTCGTTTCCCGGTGGGTTTCTGGCGATCGTGGGGGCGAACGCCCCGGCGGGGCTCGCGTCGCGGCCAATCCGAGTGGTTCTCGCTGATGAGGTCGACCGGTGGTCGGCGTCGGCGGGCACGGAAGGCGATCCGCTGTCGCTAGCCGAAAAGCGCCAGACGACGTTCTTGCACGATAGCAAGACGCTGATTGGATCGACGCCAGGCCTAAAAGGCGTCTCGATCGTCGAGCGGGAGTATGAGGCTAGCGACAAGCGTCGTTACCACGTGCCGTGTCCGGGCTGTGGCACACATCAAGTTCTGGAATGGCGCAACGTCAACTGGGATCGAGACGAAGACGGGAATCATTTGCCCGAGACCGCGACCTACCGATGCACGGAGTGCGGTGATCATTGGGACGACGCCACTCGATGGCGCGCGGTGTCAAAGGGCGAGTGGATCGCCGAAAAGCCGCTCAACGGCGTAGCTGGGTTTCATATCTCGGGGCTGTTGTCCCCTTGGTTGCCACTGGAAAAACTTGTTCGAGAGTTTCTGGAGGCAAAAGCGCATCCGGAGCTTTTGAAGTCGTTCATCAACACACGCCTGGGTGAAAGCTGGGAAGAGCGCGGCGAGCGCACTGATCCGGGGCTCTTGCGTGATCGTGTCGAGCCGTATGACGCTGACAATGTGCCGGCGGACGTCAGGATCGTAACCGCGGGTGTGGATACGCAAGGCGATCGTCTTGAGGTCACGTTCGTCGGGTGGGGTGACGGTGAAGAAGCGTGGGTGCTGGCGCATCTTTTGCTACCAGGTGAGGTTGGCGAGCCAACGCTTTGGAACCGCGATTTAGACGCCGCGCTGCGTCGGCGGTTCACGACTGAAGATGGTCGGACATTGCGTGTTCGTGTTGCGTGCATCGACACCGGTGGCCAGTTTGGCAACATGGTTCATGCGTTTTGCCGTCGACGGCGGGGGCGAAACATCTACGCGACCAAGGGTCTGCCAAGTACGCCGCGTGGTTCGCCGCCCATCTGGTCCGCGACAACTTTGAATTCAAAGAACAAAGCGGACAAGCTTTACGGTGTTGGTGTCGACACCGCCAAAGATGATTTGGCTTCCCGCTTGCGGATCAAACCGATCCCCGGCGAGCCTACGCCGAATGCAGTGCACTTTCCTTATGAGGGACTGAGCGCTGATTACTTTGAGCAATTGACGGCGGAGCACGCTGTCACCACAAAAAACAAACAGGGTCGACCGGTTCGGGTCTGGAAAAAGAAGCCCGGCCAGGAACGGAACGAGGCGCTCGACTGCTTCATCCTCGCCTATGCCGCGCTTCTGTCGTTGCCGGTGCGGATGCCGATTCTGCAAGCGCAGGCGAATCCTGAGCCCGACCCCTTAGACGATGCTTTGGAGACCTCCGAGCCGGAGGACGTCGTCGACGGCATTGTCGCCGCAGCGCCACCCCGCCCGCGGCTGACGGTGGCCGAGAAAATGGCCCGATGGGCCGCCGCGATGAACCGGTGAGGCGCTTGTGTTCCAACGATTGGCAAAATCGCTGGCGGGCGCCGCCGGTCGCACAAGCGCGCCTGGCGGCGCGGTAAAGGGCGCTCAGGCGCAATACTTGGAAGGGCTCCGCGACCGCCGCACCGGTCGTCTCTTGATGCCTCACGTGTCGCTGCGCACGTCGAAGGACGACGTCGGCTCGTCTTGGAAGACATCGACGGCACTGGCGGTGCGGGCGTTGCAAAATTCGCCGTGGATTGCCGGCGCGGTCGATCAGACCGTGGCGTTGATTGTGGGCGACGAGCTTCGCGCCTCGGTCAAGGCTGACTTTTCGTGGGCTGGTTGGGACGATCAGCGGTCGGCGGAGTGGAGCCGGGCGGCTGAAAAGCTGTTCGCGCAATGGGCGCGGGATCCGCAGGAATGCGACGCGGCTGGTCGGCACACGCTAGGTCAGCTTCAGGCCGCGGCGGTGTCGATGTGGTTCGCCACCGGCGAAGCGTTTGCGCAAGTGGTGGAGATCGACGATCGGCCGGGCGCGCGGTTCGCGACCAAGCTGCGGCTGGTGCCGTCGTGGACGGTGGATCTTGAGACCAAGGCCAGCGAGCAGCTCGTCCAGGGTGTCTATTTGGACAGCCACGCGGCGCCGATCGGGTATCGGTTGAAGTGGACTGATCTCAACGGCTCGCAACGCACGGAAGACGTGGCGGCGCGGGACGGTTTCGGCCGGCCGCGCATGGTGCACGCGTTCGACGGGCTTCCCGATCAGGTCCGTGGGATGACTGTGTTTGCGCCGGCGCTGAAAGCGGTTCGTGATTTCGATCAACTGGCAAACGCGACGATGACTGCGACGACGTTGCAGACAATCCTGGCGGCGACAGTCAAGAGTGACTACCCGTCGGCTGATGTTTTGAGCGCGCTACAGTCTGAGGACGAAATCGTACAAGGCGAACAAAGCCCGTTCGATGCGTTTATGGCCGCAAAAATGGGATGGGCAAATAACACCGACATCGATCTTCAAAATCACGGCAAAATCGCTCATTTGATGATGGGCGAGAGATTGGAGTTTCACGGCGCAAAGACGCCGCACAATAATTATGAAGCGTTTGCGAACTTCTTACTTCGTGAGATCGCGCGCTGCATTGGAATCAACACAACTGACCTAACCGGAGACTATCGCCAGTCGAGCTATTCGGCGATCCGGATGGCCAACGCAAACAAATGGCCGATCATCACGCGGCGTCGTCGAAACGTGCCGGGGGCTATCAGTCAGGCAGTTTTGTCGGCGTTTTTGGAAGAAGCTATCGATCAAGATCTTTTGCAGGTCCCGGGTGGGATGGACGCGTTCATCGCGAACCGGGGCGCGATCTGTCGGGCTGACTGGATCGGGCCGCCCAAGCCGCAAGCCGATGATCAGAAGGCCGCCGAAGCGCACCGGATCTACCGAGAAATGGGCGTCATTTCTGATGAAACGATCTGCGCCGACTTGGGCGTTGACGTGGACGACGTGTATCGCGCCCGGGCTCGCGAGCAAGGGCTTCGCGACACGTTGGGTATTCACGGCGGCGTGACGAACGGCGGGTCAGACGTGGACGCGATGCCGGATAGCGAAACAGCGACGGGGGATGACGCACAATGACAGGTCGCTCTCTTCCTGAGCTGACGTTCGCGAAGAACACTGAGCGTAATGCACTTGAGGTGCCGCCGGCATTGAAGGCCGCCTGGCAGAAGTGCGCATCGCTGCGAATGGAATCCACCGATCGAACAGTGTCGATCCTGGACGTGATCGGCGCCGATTTTTTCGGTGAGGGAGTAACCACCCGGCGCATCGCGGGAGCGCTTCGTGCGCTTGGCGACGGGCCTGTTACAGTGCAAATCAACTCGCCGGGTGGGGACATTTTCGAAGCCGTTGCGATCTACAACCTGTTGCGGATGCACCAGGGCGAGGTAACGGTTCAGGTTCTCGGCATGGCCGCGTCTTCGGCGTCGATTATCGCGATGGCGGGCGACCGCATTGAGATGGGCGCCGGCGCTCAGATGTTCTTGCACAACGCCTGGAGCTTTGTCGCCGGCAATGCCGGTGAGCTTCGCGCGTTGGCCGACGACTTGGATAAAGCCGACGGCGAGATGGCGGCACTTTACGCCGCCCGTGCTGGCGTCGAGCCGTCCGAAGCGATGGCGTGGATGGCGGCCGACACGTGGTTCACCGGCGCCGAGGCGGTAGAGGCGGGCCTCGCCGACGCGATCGTAGATATGGCGCCGACCGCGACCCCTGACGATCAAATTGAAGCGCGGGCCAGCGGCCCCAACGCGAGCGCTTGTGCTCGCCCAACCTCCGTAGAGCACGAGGACACTATGACTGACGAAGAACTGGAGACCGTCCGAGCGGAAGCCCGGGCCGAAGGGGCACGCGCCGAAGCCGAGCGCCTGGCCAACATTCTTGGCGCTGAAGGTGTGACCGGGGACGCGACGCGCATTGCCGCCGCGATGGATCTCGCGGCTTCGGCGCCAGATATGGCGGCTGACAAAGTCGTTGAGTTTGTTGCCAAGCACGGCGCCAAAGACACGCCGGCTCAGGCTCCGAAAAGTGAAAAAGGCCTGAACGCCCGTGCGGGCGTGCCTGACTCACTCGCAGGCGCCGGTGTCGGTTCCGGCATCCAGGGCAACGCCGCAACCGAAAATTGGAAAAAAATTGCGGCCAAGCGCAATAGCAAATTGGAAAGGACTCACTAATGGCCATTCTCACGGAAAGGCAACGCGCCGTTGAGGGTCTTCTTTCTGAAGGCCCGGGCTCTATCAGTCGCGACGCAATCACGATTGTATCAGGCGCCGGTGTTCTTGCGCCGGGCACTGTGCTCGGCAAGATCACGGCGTCCGGTAAGTACAAGCCGGCCACGGCCACCGGCTCCGACGGCGGTCAGACCGCTGTCGCGGTGCTGGTGTGCGGCGTGGACGCGACTTCCGCCGACGTTGAGGTGACTGCGATCACTCGTAACGCCGAGTGGGCGATCGGCGATCTGACTTACGACTCCAGCGTCGATGATGACGCCAAAAAGCTTGCGAAGCGCACGCAGCTCGCAGCCGTAGGCATCATCGCTCGCTAAACTCAACTGCGCCGTCCAGTGGCGGCGCGGATCGTTCTCGGCGGTAACTCCCGCCTCTCACCCCCGACATCGTAAACACGAAAGGGACGTCTGCCATGATGCTGGACGTGTTCAATAATGACGCCTTCAGCGTCACGAGTCTCACTGATTTCATCAATGAAATCAAATACCGCCCCGGGCGCATCGGTGAGCTTGGTCTTTTCGATCGTTCTGCAGTCACCACGACGTCGATCGCCATCGAGCGCATTGGCGACACCATTCAGTTGGTGGCTCCGTCGCCGCGCGGAGCGCCCGGTGAAACCCGCACCACGCCCAAACGTTCGGTGCTCTCGCTTCAGATCCCGCACTTTCAGCGCGATTGGTCCGTGATGGCTGACGAGGTTCAGGGCGTCCGCGGTATGGGCGAAGAGCAAGCGGTGATGACCGTCCAGCAGCTTGTCGATCAAAAGCTCGCTGACAACCAGGCCGATCTGGCCGTCACCGAAGAGGCAATCCGCCTGTCTGCTATCACCGGTATCGTTGAGTACGCAGATGGGACAACTCTGAACCTGTATACAGCGTTTGATCGCACCGCCCCGACTGAAGTTGACTTTGATCTGGACAACGCGACTCCGGCAGACGGAGCGCTTCGCAAGAAGTGCACCGATGTTATCCGCGCCATGCGTAGTGCGTTAGGCGCGACGCCGTTCCAAGGCGTTCACTCGTTCTGTTCAGATAACTTTTTTGATGACCTTCTTCGGCATAAAGAAGTGCGGGACACGTACAAGGGGCATTCGGAAGCGGCGATTTTGCGGGACAGCTACGTTGGGCCCAACCGCGGTTCGAATCCGATCTTCCAGTTCGGTGGCATCACGTTTGAGAACTACGGCGAGGTAGGCTCGAACGGCGTGGGCGTCGCTACGAACAAGTGCCGGTTCTTCCCTCTGGGTGTGACCGGTCTTTTCCGGACTTATGACGGCCCCGCTGACTACATCGACGAAGTTAACACGGCGCCGGGTCAGCAGTTCCATTCACGTCAACGCCCGATGGAGAACGACAAGGGCATTAAAGGTGAGACGCAGATGAACTGCCTGAACATTTGCACGCGTCCTGACGTGCTCATGTCCGCCAAGCGAACCTGATAACTTCATGACCTCGGTGCTCGACGACATCGACCCGGACGTAGATCCGTGCGGGGCGGCGAAGAAGCTTCGCGCGCTGCGCCTAAACCTCGCCGCCGGCGGGGCTCCATCCCGGGTCAGATCGCAGGGCGAAGAGGTCATGTATCACGCCGGGAACATCGGCGTGCTTGATCGTGAGATCGCGCGGATGGAGGCACTTTGCGCCGCGCAATCGGGTAACGCCAAGCCGCGTCGCCGCGCTTTCCGGGCGGGCTTCTGATGGCTCGTGCGGCCGCCTTGTTCGCGCGGATGACCGCTATTCTCGACGATCAACTCGGAGAGGTGGTGGAGGTCCAGCCGCTTCAGCAGACAGATTACGACAGCGTGGTCGACCCCGAGCGGCCATCCTTTCAGCTGCGCGGACAACTGACGACGACGGCCAGCCAAAGTTTGAACATCGCCGGTGATCGTGACGGCGGCGATTACCAGATGCGGTTCGGCAATGTGCCGACGATGTTTCGCTTCGACCCTGCCACCTTCCCAGATGGGACCACGGCGAAGGCCGGTGATTTGCTGACGGTCGTGGAAGGGCATCGGACGGGCATTCCTTACCAGATCACAGAGATCGACAGAGCTCAGCGTGTCCGCTGGTGCTGGACGCTGGCGGAGGTAGCTTCATGAGTCTGTCGCGTCTCGCCCTGCGCTTGGCCACCGTCCACGCGCTGAAGGGGCAAACGATTGCGGCCGACCGCGTGAAAGACAGCGCCATCGCATCCATTGATGCCCTGGCCGATGGCCAAAAGGCGCCGTTCATCAGTGTCTACACCGACGATGCGGAGACGTCTTCGCGGTCCGCAGACACCCTCTTTGGTTCGGCGACGGTCAACCTCGTGATCGAGATGGCCATCGTCGCACGGGCCGATGTGGACGGGCAGACTTTGCTGGCGCACCCGCCAACAGACGCGACGATTGAGAGCGAACTTGATCGAATGGAGCGTCGTATCAGAATCGCGCTTCGCGGCGGCACTGAGTGGGCGGCCGTGTGGCGGCGGTTTGTGCTTAGCATCGACAGCATCAAGTCGGTTCGCGGTGGCTCGGCGGAGAAAGGCAACCGCTTCGCAGCTCGCCAGATGGAGTTTGCGGTGGCGATCCTGGCTGAGCCGGCGCCCGGGCAGACGCCAGCTGAAGCATGGACAGACTTACTGGGTCTTCTTGATGCCAGCCCCGACTTGGCAAGTATTGCGGCGATGATCCGTGAAGAGCTCGACGGCTCGGGTTCGGTCGAAGAGATGAAGCGCACGCACTATGCGCCGGTCGATCGACAACATTTGGGCAACGTGATCCTGGCGAACCCGCTGCCGGGCGCGCTTGTCGTGACGGCTCAGCACCCGCCCCGTGAGGACGAGCCGTTTGCTGTCGAGTAGCGACGTCCACGCCTTCATCGAGGCTATCAGGCGACTTGAGCGCCGTGTGGTGGAGCTTGAGGGGCGCATCGAGAACATCGTTCGCGAAGGTAAGGTCCGCGAGGTCGACTACGAAAAAGGCCGGGTCAAGGTCGACATCGATGCTGACGACAAGCAGCCGACACGCTGGATGCCGTGGCAACAGCGGGCAGGGGGCGAGGATGGCGTCAACGATTGGAACCCACCGCAAGAAGGTGAGCGCGTCACGATCCTATCGCCCGGCGGACGTCCTGAGCGTGGCATGGCGATGCAAGGTGGTTGGACGGACGACAACCCTGCACCGTCTCAGAAGGGTGGCGAGCGGGTTATCACGGCCAAGGGCAACATCGTCATCCGCGCGGGCGGGACCATTACGCTTCGTGGCGAGGTGGTTGCCGTCGAGAGCGGCGGCGACACGACTATCGACGCAGGCGGCAACATCGAGACCACGTCGACTGAGCTGAACCATAACGGCAAGAACGTCGGCGACGATCACAAGCACAGTGACGTCAAATCTGGCGCGGACAACACCGGCCCGCCAGTCTAGCCGCCACGCAAATCACACAGATGGGGGCCGCAATGCTCGAATACGTTGTCCAGACCGCTGGTTGGTACACGGACGCGCACGGTACTACGAAGATGTACGGCGCCGGTGAGCTTATCGTCATGAACCCGGCGCAGGCGCATTGGCTTTTGCTGTCTGGGCAGTTGGCGGGCGGGAGTGAAGTTCCCGACGGGGACAGCGGTGAGCCGAACCTCGACGCTATGACCGTCGCGCAGCTGCAGGGTTACGCGGACAGTATTGGGCTCGATCTTAGCTCAGGGGTCGAACCGGTGCACTCCGATGTCCTGAGCGTTCGAAGGGCGGATATGATCAAAGCTATCCAGGCGGAACTGGCGGAATAACACCGTATCTGGTTTCGGCGATAGCAAGCTCTGCGCCGATCTGACCGCCTGTCGCAACTCATCGATGGAGGCCGTAATGGTCGAGTACGTTGTCCACGCCAGTGGATGGCACACGGACGCCTGTGGCAATGGGAAGATGTATGCCGCCGGCGAACGCATCACGTTGGATCCGTCGCAGGCACATTGGCTCGTACTGTCGGGGCAGCTGAAAGAAGTGCCGCCATCGAAGCCAGCCAAAAAGAAGACCAAAGCAGCTGAGCCGGCAGCCGATTAAAAATGACCGCGGTCCTTCACACGACCTTCGGCCCGGTCACCGGATGGCTGGAGGTTGAACAAAGCCTTCGCACTATCCTGACCACGCCGCGCGGCAGTCGCGTGATGCGCCGTGAGTTTGGAATGAACTTTGCCGAGCTGCTGGATCGGCCGCAGAATTCAGAGACAATGGTGCGGGCGTACTTGGCTATCGTGGAGGCCATCGAGCCGCGAGAAATCGATGGCTACCAGTACGGCGAGCCGCGGTTCGATCTGGTGCAGATGACGCCTTACCGGGTCGGCGCCGACGGTGGCGTGGGTTTCGATCTGGTCGGCCTGCACTACCCGGGTGGCCTCGTCGGCGACTTCTCCCGCGTTGAGCGCGCGGATCTCCGTGTGCTGGTGGAGGGATTATGACCGGTCGGTTCTACGCCCTCAACTTCGCGCTTCTGCCTGCGCCCGATGTCATCGAGCCGCTCGATTTTGAGGTCGCCTACACGCAGCACCGTGATCGTTTTTTGCAGGCGTGGACGCAAGCGCGGGATGTGGATCCAACGCTACCGGAGCCGGAGCCATTCCTGATCGAGTCGCATCCGGTAGCGATGCTCCTGGAGGCCGTCGCCTATCGCGAAGTGCTGTTGCGAGCGCGTATCAACGCCGCGGCGCTGGCGACGATGGTGGCCTACGCTGATGGCGCGGACTTGGACAATGTCGCCGCGTCGTTCGGTGTGAGCCGCCTCGACGGGGAGTCTGACACTCGGCTGCGGACGCGAGTAACGCTGGCGCCTGAAGCTCTGGCGTCGGCGGGAACGGCTGGGGGGTACATTTATCACGCGATGACGGCGGCTCCGTCCGTTCCCAAGGTGACTGCGGTCAGCACGGCGCCCGGGCGAGCGGATATCACGGTCCAGGGGGCAGGAGCCGACAAGCTGCCGACCGAAGAGCAGCTGGTGGCGGTGCGTGACCGGCTCAGCGCCGAGGATGTGAAGCCGTTGACAGATCAGGTGGTGGTGTCGCCGCCCACGGTCATCGATGCGGACATTGTGGCGACAGTCACGTTCGCCGAGGGACCGAACGCGATACAGCTCGCGGCGCAGATCGAAGGCAGCATTCAGGCTTACGTTGACCGGGTGACGATGCTCGGCGGCACGCTCGCGCGCTCGGGCATCATCGCCGCGGCCCACCTCGACCAGGTTGTGTCAGTGGACTTGACGTCGCCAGCTGCTGACGCCGTCGCGGCCTATAACCAATGCGTGCGGGTGACTGACGTCAGCGTCACAACGGTAATCCAGGCGTGACCGCGGCTCTTCTGCCGTCCAACCGGTCGCCGCTAGAGGCGACTCTTGCCAACACGCTTGGCACGATCGGCGAGCTACCAGTCTCGATTGCGGATTTGAAGAACGTCGACGCGATCCCCGCGAGGCTCTTGCCGTATCTCGCGGCCGAGCTTTCGGTTGATATCTGGGACGACGACTGGCCAGTTGAGACGCAGCGAAGCGTGCTTCGTTCTGAAATTGAGCTACATCGCAGAAAGGGGACTCTGCGTGGGCTTAAGCGATACCTAGACCGTGTGGGCGTGGACGTCTTGGGGGTGCTGACGCCTCCGCAGTTCGTGTTCAGTGGTCCGTCGATGACGCGGGAGGAGCGTGAGGCGTGGCTCGCGGATCTACCGCAAGTTCGGATTTATCAAACGCGTGAGCCGGGCACCGCGGCTGGTGCGCTTTGGTCGGGTGGCCCAACCTGGCCGGTGTTTCGAGAGACCACGTTCCCGCTGCCGAACGATGCGTTAGCGCAGACGGCGAAGCGAGCGCGTTATGTTGTCGACGGCGAGGAAACAGACGCCGCTGTTCGTCAAAACGGCACAATTTACACTGTCGCGGTACGCGGAACGGCTGCTGATTGCGGCCGCTACATGGGCCTCTCTCACTTTATGCCGAACACTGCTCCTGAGCGGCTGTTCACAATCCGTCCGTCGTTATCGATGCCTTGGCGCCATCCGGTGATCCCCAGCATTGAGCCGATCACGTCTGAGCCTGAACTAATCGCCGAAAAAGGAACTGCCGGAGCGATGTCGTACTCCGGGCGAGCCATGGTGACCGGCTACTTTGTGCCGTCGACCGCAGGTGATCAGCTCTATGAGCGGTTTGCTCTCGTAGATCCTTCGCGCCCAGGGGTCGGTGCGCCGCCGATTTCGTTCATGTCCATGAACCGTTTTGGCATGCCACCGCACACCGCCGAGGCAAAAGCCAAAATCCGTGGCAGCCGCTCACCCGCGGCCGCGGGCGAAGGACTGCTGATCCCTGGGACCCGTTTTTGGTTTCCATACGACATGACCCAGCTGGAGCGAGCAGCGCACGCAGCGACGGTCTCCAAGAGACTAACCGACAGAATTTACTTCGACACCAAGACCGAGCCCGGCTTCATCGCAGGTTTGCCGTTCATCGCGGGCCGCGACGAGCACATCGTCTAAGAGAGGCACACATGCAGCGTCAGGTCATTCACCGCGATTATCAGCAGCAAACCGCGGGCGATCACAACAACCAGCAAGACTACGCTCGCGAAGCGTTAGACACGCTGATTGCAGATGCCGTGTCTAACGCCCGCCGGTACGCTGACCTTACTGTATCCAAGATTGGTCAGGTCGAGGTCGCCATTTCGCCAGGGCGGGTTTATGACGGCGGTGAGGTGTACGCGCGGCGAACAACGCTTACGCAGTCCATGTCGACGTACACCGCGGCGGCTGGTCTGAAAATCGTTGTAGTCTCGGCTTATGGCCAAGAGGTCGAGACGGATTCCGATACCCGCTCCTTCGTTATCGACGTTAAGAACCTGACGACTGAGCCGCGTGCGTCCACAATGACGCGTTCGCGCGATGCGCAAATCGTGTTCACCGCCGGCGCCGACGGTGCGGACCCGAACCCGCCGGCGATCCCAGCGACCCACGTCGCGATCGCGCACATCGTCATGGACACGACGCAGGTCGTCTCTGTCACGATGCTGACCGATAACGAGGTCGCTTCAACTGATGACCTCGATGCCCGTTCGGATTCACTCGAGTTGTTCCGGTCGCAGATAGAACCCCGTGTGGCGTCGCTATCGTCGGACCTGGCCAGTCTCCAGAACCGCGTGAATGCGGCGACCGATCAAGACGCGTTTAACCGCATCATGTTTGACCTGGCGCGGGTGAAGGAGGCGCTCCGGTTTCCTGACACCGCATCAGACTTTGGCGCTGACTTTTACCTTCTGCCGGAAGACAGCGATACCGCCGATGCAGCTGGTC
This sequence comes from uncultured Paracoccaceae bacterium, assembly GCA_937884725.1. Lineage (GTDB taxonomy): Bacteria > Pseudomonadota > Alphaproteobacteria > Rhizobiales > Amorphaceae > Acuticoccus. The sequence goes on along the minus strand of CAKZYH010000067.1, from coordinate 3,723 downwards.
TCGGGTACGATGCCAAAGTGGAAGAAGGCGTTCGCTTTGCGGACGCCAATGCCAGCGAATTCGAAATCTCACTGTTCAGCGCCAATGACCCCAACGCGGCGTTGAAGAACGGGATTTTGCTACCCAAGCACTCGCAAGAAGTGAAGGTCTCGACCGGGGTGTACGACTCCGAGCTGGGCATTGCCCAGTACGGTTTTCAGACCGTCGAGATGAAACAGGGCTACATGAGCCGGTCACGGCTGCGGTATGGCGGTGGCCGCACAGTTTGCTCAAATGGCCACGCTTGGGACACAACCTCCGGGCGTCCCGCAGGCCAAAACCTCTACGACTACGAGACCCAAAACCTGACGACATCGGAGACGCTGCGGGCCAACGGGTCCTACACTTGGAACCGTCGCAACACATACTGGTTCGACACCTGGAAAGAGCCGTTCATGTATGCCGTCACTGTTGATCAGACGATCAACGGGGCGATGGTCGCGCAGACGTTCCTGGCCTCCAACGACATGTGGGCCACCCAGCTCGGAATCTTCATCACAGCGAAAGGGGCCGACGAAGACATTCACGTTGCGCTTTGCGAAGTGATCGCCGGCGTCCCCGATCTCGAAAAGACAATCATGAAAACGGTCTATCCGCACGCGAGTATCGTGAACGGGTGGAACCAAATTCCGATCCCCTACACGGCTTTACAAAAGGGTCGCCGCTACGGGCTGGTGCTGGTCAGCAACGCCAATCACAAGATCGGTATGGCGGCCGGGCAAGGCTTCCTGGACGGGACGTTCTTCTACTCGACGGACGGAATCTACTACCAGGGCAACCTCACCAAGGACATGATGCTCCAGGTCTGGGGCGCCAAGTTCGACAACGCTCAGGTGGCAATCGAGTTTTCGGCCATCAACCTCGACGGCGGACTTCGCGACATCGACATCCTTGCGGAGCAATGGGTGACCGACGCTTGCGAGCTGGTGTTTGAGCTACGCCCTGGCGGGACTGGGGAATGGCTCCCCCTTACCGCAGATAACCTCAATGTTCTGAACAGTGCACCGGCGCTTTGCCAGTTCCGAGCGCGGTTTGTGGGTACGCGGGACATGCAGCCGGCGCTCACCCTCACGGGATCTCGGGTGCGTGTGTCGCGGCCGAAAACGGCGTTCAAGCACGTCTCAACTCCGATCACGCTCGGCACTGCGTCGGATACGATCACCGTCGAGCTGCTAGCTGAGAATTTCGATGAAACGCCACACGATTTCTCGTGTGAGTTGCGCGTTGGCGCGACCGACGAGACGGCAGACACCACGGTGACGACGCTGCTGGACGCCGATGAAAAGCGCTACAAACGCACGTTCACTTTCAATCTGCCTTCGCCCGAAACGGAGTTCCGGATTGTCATCGACGGTACGACGACCGGCGTCACCAACATCTTCCACGTGGCCGAGCGTGTCCACTACGCGACCTGATAGGGGGCTGAACAATGCCGCAAAGCAAAACGCCGGCGATTGAGCCGGATAAGCAATACCGGGTCCGGATGGCCCGTGTTGTCAAATCAGGCGGCGTTATCCTGCGTCCGCGTGATGAGGTGATCCTGAAGGGCCGAGTGCTCGACAAAGTAAAGGCCGACGTCGCCTCGTTCGAGGAGGCCTAATCAAATGGCGCGGCGGTTCGAGACACAATACCGGACGAAAACCGGCGACAATCTCGGTGATCCGACGCACTGGAACCGTCGGTTTGAGGACATTGATCGCCGTGTTGATGCCAACGAGCAGGCACTTGACGATGTCGACGCTGTGGCAAACCGGGTCGAGTCCGTTGCGCTTAAGCGCATCGACAATGTCGTCACGCCGATCGTGGAAGAGACTATCGAGCGGGTGCGTTCAATCGCCGAGCTGTTTCGCGCTGAGAGCGTTACGAGCCTAGAGGTCGGGACCGGCGCCAAAACACTGACGGTGATTGACGGGCAACGGGACACTTTCGCCATTACGGAATGGGTGGCGGTGTACTCGATCGACGACGCTGCGGTGGGCATGATCGGGCGGGTAACGTCCTACGATCCCGACACGGGCGTTCTCGCGATTGATGCGGCCACGGCCAGCGGAAACGGCACGTATGACCGCTGGGCGATTTCTGTGTCCGCGCCCATCGACGTCGATCACGCTACGCGCACGGACAACCCGCACGGCGTGACGCCAGCGCAGATCGGAACGCTGACGAGTGCGCAGATTTCGACGTTAATCGCGGCCGTAGAAACCGGCGTAGCAGATCAGTATCTGTCCAAAGCGGGAAATCTGAGCGGCATTGCGGATGCTGCGGCGGCGCGCACCGCGCTAGGACTGGATGCGGCGATCAAAGATACAGCTGCTTACTTTTCCAAAGCCTTTGGTCTTTCAGGGGCTATTAGCCCGCCGCAGTTAACGGCAAATCAAGACGATTGGAATCCAAGCGGGCTTTCCGGCGCGACGTGCATTCGCGTTGACACAGACGCGAGCCAAACCATCACCGGCCTACAGGGCGGCGCTGAGGGGCGCCTTTTGACGATCGTCAATATCGGGTCAAACGACCTCGTGTTGGCACATCAAAGCGCTTCCAGCACAGCAGCCAATCGCTTTCGGTTCGCGTCAGCGACTGATTTTACGCTCGCCGCCGGCCACTCGATGTCGCTTCGCTACGATGACATCATTGATCGGTGGCGACGGATTGAAGACGCGTCGACGATCGCAGCACCGGGCACAATTATCCAGGTTGTCCAAACTCACCTAACGACAACATCCCGCCAGGCTTTGCCGGCCGGCACAAGGGCGAACATCATTGGTCTGAACGCAGCAATCACACCGCGTGATGCAAACAGCAGAATTCGTATTACTGTGCGATGGAGCGGCGAGCAATCAGACGACAATAATCAAGACACATTGTTCGGAATTCGCCGAAATACTACTGACATTGGGAATCCTTCGGCTGCAGGAAGTAGACACGTTGGGATCGCGATAATCTGTCAGGGCTACTGGGGCGCAGATGATGCTGGAACGCCAGACTCGGCAATGTATGAGTATATCGACAGTCCAGCCACAACATCAGAAATAACTTATTACGCGACGATCTTGTCGGCCCGCAATGTAACTTTATACAATCAAAGAACCGGCACTGACACAAACGTCAGCTTCACAGAGCGTCTCACGTCTACAATTACGCTAGAGGAGATTGCGGGGTGAACCACGCAGCCATTTACTCGACTCACCCGACAGTGAAATCAATTCTTGATAACCCGGACGGCTCGGTGACTTGCTACAATGCAGACAGAGAGGAAGTCGCGCTAAGCCCAGCGCTATACCAAGCAGAAGCGGACCGGTTGGCGGCACTTCCCCCGCCTCTGCCCACACTGACTGCTCGGCAGTTGCGGCTTGGGTTGCTTGGTCTTGGCGTAACCAGCGCACAAGTTGAGGCAGCTATTGCTGCGATCACTGACCCGACAGCGCGCGAGGCATCGCGCATCGAGTGGGAGTACGCTGCCAGTTACGAGCGCACACACTCGCTTATCACTATGCTGACGCCAGCACTGCTGCCGAATTTGACCGATGCGGCCATTGACGCGGCGTGGACAAACGCTTCGGCACTCTAACCCAAACCCACCACCGACAACTCAACCCTACCAATCAGCGACCGACTGACAGCGATAGCGTGTCGGCGCCTGCTGGCGCGCGCTCACCCCACCGCACGGTCCGAAGCCAGGAGTGA
>CAKZYH010000066.1 GCA_937884725.1 uncultured Paracoccaceae bacterium | reverse complement strand
GTTCCCTGGTCGAACGGCGGTGCGTACTCCGCCTCCGCGTCCAAAGGTGGCGCAACCAAAGGTCCGCAATGAACAATCATTTCCGCAACTTTGCTCTGTGGGTGGTGATCGCACTGTTGCTGATCGCCCTGTTCCAGCTCTTCCAGAACCCGTCCCAACGCGCCAACACGTCCGAGATTTCATTCTCGCAATTCCTGTCTGAGGCCCGCAACGGCAACATCCGTTCGGTAACCATCCAGCAGCAGGAAATCGAAGGCGTCTATTCCACCGGCGGCCGGTTCCAGACCTACGCGCCGGACGGGGCCCAGTACATTGAGACGCTGGAGAACCAGAACGTGACCATCCGGGCCGAGCCGCCCAACGATGGCATCAGCCTCTGGGGCATCCTCGCCACCTGGGTCCCCATGCCCCTCATTCTCGGCATCTGGCTCTTCCTGATGCGGCAGATGCAGGGCGGCGGTGCCGGCAAAGCCATGGGCTTTGGCAAATCCAAAGCAAAGTTGCTGAATGAGGCCCACGGCCGCGTCATGTTCGAAGACGTGGCGGGTGTGGACGAAGCGAAGGAAGACCTTCAGGAGATTGTGGACTTCCTGAAGGACCCGTCCCGCTTCCAAAAGCTCGGCGGCAAGATCCCGCGCGGTGTGCTCCTCATCGGCCCGCCCGGCACGGGTAAGACGCTTCTTGCCCGCGCCATCGCCGGCGAAGCCAACGTGCCCTTCTTCACCATCTCCGGTTCGGACTTCGTGGAGATGTTCGTAGGCGTGGGCGCGAGCCGCGTGCGCGACATGTTCGAGCAGGCGAAGAAAAACGCGCCCTGCATTATCTTCATCGACGAGATCGATGCCGTGGGTCGCCACCGTGGTGCGGGCCTTGGCGGCGGCAACGACGAGCGTGAGCAAACGCTCAACCAGCTGCTCGTCGAGATGGACGGTTTTGAGGCCAACGAAGGCATCATCCTGATCGCCGCCACCAACCGGCCTGACGTTTTGGACCCGGCGCTTCTGCGTCCCGGCCGCTTCGACCGCCAGATTGTGGTGCCGAACCCGGATCTCATCGGCCGCGAGAAAATCCTCAAGGTGCACGTGCGCAAAGTGCCTCTCGCGCCGGACGTGAACCTGAAGACCCTCGCCCGCGGCACCCCCGGTTTTGCTGGTGCTGACCTTGCCAACCTCGTCAACGAAGCAGCCCTGATGGCGGCGCGTCGCAACAAGCGCCTCGTCACAATGCAGGACTTTGAGGACGCTAAGGACAAGGTCATGATGGGTGCGGAGCGCCGGACCCTCGTGATGACCGATGAGGAGAAGAAGCTCACCGCCTACCACGAGGCTGGACACGCGCTTGTCGCTCTTCATATGCCGGCGTCCGATCCGATCCACAAAGCCACCATCATCCCGCGCGGCCGTGCGCTTGGCATGGTGATGCGGTTGCCGGAGCGCGATCAGGTCTCGCTGACCCGCGCGAAGTGCAAGGCCGACCTTGCCGTGGCCATGGGCGGGCGCGTTGCGGAAGAGCTGATCTTCGGTCACGAGAAGGTGACGTCTGGCGCCTCGGCCGACATCAAGATGGCCACCAAGCTCTCCAAGGCTATGGCGACGCAGTTCGGTATGTCCGACGAGCTTGGCCCGCTCCTCTACTCGGAGAACGAGGAAGAAGTGTTCCTCGGCCACTCCGTGGCCCGCCAGCAGGCGGTGTCTGAGAAAACGCAGGAGCTTGTCGACAGCGAAGTGAAACGCTTTGTCGACGAGGGCTACGACACGGCTATGGCGGTGATCAAAAACAACCTGGACCAACTGCACATCGTGGCCAACGGGCTCCTTGAGTTCGAGACGCTGTCGGGCGACGAAATCCGCGATCTTCTGGAAGGCAAGTCGCCGGTGCGTGACAATGCGGACGACGAAGATACGCCGCGCGCCTCCACCGTGCCGACCACTGGCGGGCAGCGCAGCCGGCCTAAGGGCGGAGAGGGTGGCCTGGAGCCGCAGCCGACGTAAGGCATCGTTAAGCCCAATTTTAAACGGCCGCTCCCATGGAGCGGCCGTTTTTCGTTTTGTGTTACTCTGCCTGCAAGCAGGAGCTGTTGACTTCCGCCCCCACGGGCGTTGATTGCGTTCAGAGTTATCTACGGCCGGAGGGTTAGGGTGGCGCGTAAGTATTTTGGCACCGACGGTATCCGAGGCCGGGCAAACGACGCGATTATGTCTCCTGAGACGGCGATGCGCGTTGGGATGGCCGCAGGTCTGGCGCTGAAGCGTCAGAACACACGTCAACGGATTGTCATCGGCAAGGACACCCGCCTGTCGGGCTACATGCTGGAAACCGCGCTGGTCTCCGGCTTTGCCGCCGTGGGCGCGGACGTTTTCATGCTGGGCCCATTGCCGACCCCTGCCGTCGCGATGCTGACGCGCTCCTTGCGGGCCGACATCGGCGTGATGATTTCCGCCTCGCACAACGCCTACCACGACAACGGGATAAAGATTTTCGGCTCCGACGGCTTCAAACTCTCAGACGAGATGGAGCAGCGGATCGAGGCGTTGATGGACAGCGACATCAGCCACCGTATGGCGACCGGCGCCGACATCGGCCGCGCAACGCGGCTCGACAATGTGCACGGCCGCTACATCGAGTTCGCCAAGCGCACCTTCCCTCGGAACCTGTCGCTGAACGGCATCCGCATCGTGGTCGATTGTGCGAACGGCGCAGCCTACAAGGTGGCGCCTGACGTTTTTTGGGAGCTTGGCGCCGAGGTGGTGCCGCTCGGCGCCCAGCCCAACGGCCTCAACATCAACCGCGATTGTGGCTCCACATCGCTGTCGGCCGTCCGGCAAAAGGTGCGCGAGGTCCGCGCCGACGTGGGGATTGCGCTGGACGGCGACGCGGACCGGGTGATCGTGATCGACGAAAAGGGTGAAACCGTTGACGGCGACCAGCTGCTCTCGGTGATCGCCAACTCTTGGCAGCGCACGGAGCGGCTTCAGAAATCCACCGTTGTGGCGACGGTCATGTCGAACCTTGGCATGGAGCGTTACCTGGAAGGCATCGGCATTGACCTTGTGCGCACCAAAGTTGGCGACCGTCACGTGGCCGAGATGATGCGCTGCCGCGGCTACAATATCGGCGGCGAGCAGTCCGGGCATGTCATCCTGTCGGACTACACAACGACCGGCGATGGGCTGATTGCGGCGTTGGAGCTGATGGCTGTGGTGGTGAACTCAGGCAAGCGCGTGTCGGAAGTCTGCCATCAGTTCGAGCCCGTGCCGCAGGTGCTCAAGAACGTCCGCTTTGCCGGGGATGCGCCGTTGGAGCACGACGACGTGAAATCGGCGATCGATGCCGCCCAATTGCGCCTTGGCAATAGCGGCCGCATCCTGGTGCGCCCGTCCGGTACTGAACCGCTTATTCGAATCATGGCTGAGGGCGATGACGCTGAGCTGGTTCACACGCTGGTTGATGAACTGGCCCACCTGGTCTCTGCGCAGCGGTGACCCCAGCCCGGTAACTCTTCACCCCGTCATCCAGCGCTTTGCGTGAAAACTGTGAGTTGTCGCCGCCTGCAAACCGCGCCTTCCGCAACCGCTCCTAACATCGTGCGTAGCTCAACGGTGATTCGGAGGGGCTGGGATGGCCCGCTACATCTTGCCAGTGGCAAGCGTCATGGTGGTTTTGGTCTGCGCAGCCGTGTTGTGGTCCAGCGCGTTTGCCGCGCCAAAGGGCATCGAAGTGCGTTACCTCCCGCCAGCAGCACCGGCGCCAAATCCAGCTGTAGCTGAGACATCTAGCCTACCTGCAGCCATCGTCGCCGAGGCGACTGTCTGGAGCATGTTTGACAGTGACGGCATGACGATTGTCGTCACCGATGCACTTGTGCGCGCGTCGGACGAGGCGCCGTTTGCGCACCGGAACCCATTGGGTGCGCCTCGCCTACCCGCGCACATCGTCGGTAAGTCGACGGCAGAGCTGGTTCCCGATGAGCTTCAAGAGCGTTGGGACAGCACCTTCACCACGGCAGAGGGCGCTTCCGTGCAGATGGCCGAGATGAGCGCTCTCCCCAGCCCCTAAGCCGTTCGGCCGCAGACGCCGCGCTGCCCAGCGCAGACTTGCGCACAGCTGAGCGACAATTGCTGCGAGGGGTTGCGGTTTCCCCGGCGCTTCGGTAGTGCCGGCGGCGGGACACCCTTCCCCAACGAAGGGCGCCCATCTGAAAGGATGGTTGACAATGACATCACCCGCGAAGCCTGGCCGTCGGCCGGGCAATCCATGTTTTTCGTCTGGACCCTGCGCGAAGCGACCGGGCTGGACCCCTCACAACCTCGCAGATGCGACGCTTGGGCGTTCGCACCGCTCCAAACCTGGCAAGGCTAAGCTTGCCGAGGTCATCGAGCGCACGCGCACCCTTTTGGGCGTACCGACTGACTACCGCATCGGGATCGTTCCCGCGTCCGACACCGGCGCGGTGGAGATGGCCATGTGGTCGCTGCTCGGCGCCCGGCCCGTCACGATGCTCGCCTGGGAAAGCTTCGGCAAAGACTGGGTGACGGACGCGCTCAAGCAACTCAAGCTCGACGCCACGGTCCTGGAAGCCGATTACGGTGAACTGCCCGATCTGTCGGCCGTCGACTTCTCGCACGACGTTGTCTTCAACTGGAACGGTACAACGTCGGGCGTCCGCGTCCCGAACGGCGATTTTATCCCGGCGGACCGCGAAGGCCTGACCATTTGCGACGCCACGTCCGCGGCCTTCGCGCAGGACCTCGCGTTCGATAAGCTCGATGTGGTCACCTTCTCCTGGCAAAAGGTGCTGGGCGGTGAGGCGCAGCATGGGATCCTGATCCTGTCGCCACGCGCCGTGGAGCGGCTGGAAAGCTATACGCCGCCTTGGCCGATGCCCAAGCTCTTCCGCATGACCAAGGCGGGCAAGCTCAACGAGGGCATTTTTAAGGGCGAGACCATCAACACGCCCTCGATGCTCGCCGTGGAGGATTGCCTCGATGCCCTCAAATGGGCGGAGAGCCTGCCCGAATCGCTGTCGGCGCGGTCTGATCGCAACCTTGTTGCCATCGCGAATTGGGTGGATCGGACCCCATGGGTGGACTTCCTCGCCAAGGATCCCGCAACGCGCTCCAACACCTCGGTGTGCCTTGTGATCACCGATCCTGCGGTAGCGTCCGCTCCGGAAGCCGAGCAGGCCGCGTTCGCCAAGGCTCTGGTCGGGCTCCTCGACGCTGAAGGCGTGGCGTTCGACATCGGTGCCTATCGCGCCGCCCCGCCGGGCTTGCGCATTTGGGCCGGCGGTACGGTGGAAACTGCCGACATCGAAGCGCTCACCGAATGGCTTGATTGGGCGTTCGCCGCCACCGCCAAGCCGCAAGCCGCAGCGGCCTAACCCGAAACTTGATTGATTGATGGCCATGCGCCCGTGAGCGGCAGCATGGCGGAGAACACCCATGCAAACGACACCCAATATCCAAGCCGCTGATGCCGCTCGCACCGCGCCGGTGGTCCTGATTTCCGACAAGCTTTCACCGACTGCGGTCGACATTTTCCGCGAGCGCGGCATCGAGGTGCGCTACGAGCCCGATCTTGGCAAAGACAAGGATGCGCTGCTGGCGGCCATCAAGGACGTCGATGGCCTCGCCATTCGCTCGGCCACAAAAGTCACAGAGAAAGTCCTCGCGGCGGCCGAGAACCTCAAGGTGATCGGCCGGGCCGGCATCGGCGTTGACAACATCGACGTGCCAGCCGCCTCCCGCTCGGGCGTCATCGTCATGAACACGCCGTTCGGCAACTCCATCACCACCGCCGAGCACGCGGTTGCCATGATGTTTGCTGTGTCCCGCCAGATCGCGGCTGCCGACGCCTCTACCCAAGCTGGCAAGTGGGAGAAAAACCGCTTCATGGGCCGCGAGCTTACCGGCAAGACGCTGGGCGTTGTGGGGTGCGGCAACATTGGATCCATCGTCGCAAGCCGCGCCATTGGGCTGCGCCTTCGCGTCATCGCGTTTGACCCATTCCTCACCGGCGAGCGCGCTAAGGAGCTGGGCGTTGAAAAGGTTGAACTCGATGAGCTTCTGACCCGCGCCGATATCATCACGCTGCACACGCCGATGACGGAGCGCACGAAAAACATCATCTCCGCCGACGCGATTGCGAAGATGAAACAGGGCGCGATGCTCATCAACTGCGCCCGCGGCGGTTTGGTGGACGAGGCGGCGCTGCGCAAAGCGCTCGACGACGGCCACTTGGCAGGTGCCGGCATCGACGTATTCGCCACCGAGCCTGCGACCGAAAACGTCCTCTTTGGCGCGCCCAATCTCATCTGCACACCGCACCTTGGCGCGGCGACCACCGAAGCGCAGGAGAATGTGGCGCTCCAGGTGGCCGAACAGATGGCCGACTACCTGTTGCGGGGCGCAGTCACCAACGCGCTCAACATGCCCTCCATCAGCGCCGAGGAGGCTCCGCTGCTGACGCCGTTCGTGACGCTTGCGGAAAAGCTCGGCTCCTTCGCAGGCCAGCTCACTGAAACCGGCATCAACAGCGTTCGCATCGAGTATGAAGGCGATGTGGCCGAGATGAACCTCAAGGCGCTCACCGCAGCGGCTGTGACAGGGCTGATGCGCCCGCTTCTGCAGGACGTGAACATGGTCTCGGCCCCCACCATCGCCCGCGATAGGGGGATCGCGGTTGAGGAAGTGAAGCGCGAGCAGCAGGGCGCGTTCGAAAACTATATCCGCCTCACCGTGCGTACCGAGCGGCAAGAGCGCTCCGTCGCCGGAACGGTGTTTTCCGACGGCAAACCGCGGATCATTCAGGTGAAGGGCATCAACCTCGACGCCGACTTTGCGCCGGCGATGCTGTACGTCACGAACGAAGACAAGCCTGGCCTGATCGGTGCCTTGGGGACGCTCCTGGGCGAAGCAAGGGTCAACATCGCGAACTTCCGCCTCGGCCGGGCCGAGCAAGGGGGCGAGGCCATCTGCTTGATCGAGGTCGATGACACGCCGTCTGAGGCAGTGCTAGCGCAAGTGGCGGCGCTGCCTCTGGTGAAACAAGCCAAGGCGCTGCAGTTCTAGACTGTCGTCAGTGCGCAGGCTGGGGATAATTTGGTCACCAGCCTGTGGCAATTGTTAAGCTCCGGCGTTGCTCCCCTCCGTGTTGGGATGCGCGGATCAGAATTGCAGTGTACTGTGCCGCGAACTGGAGAATTGCCCATGCGAATTATCGCGGCCCTTGCTTTGCTGATCACCGCTGGGGCCTGGGCGCCCACGGTCCACGCGGCCGACCTTCACGTGCTCTACAAAGGCCATTACGCCCCGCTCACTACATCGCGCTTTTTTGGTAAGTTCGAACCCTGGTCGCGTCGCGCAGAACGGCCTCCGCGCAAGGGCAAGTATATGCGCAACGATCCAGTGTCCCGCACCGTCAATCCGGTCATTCCGATGCGCAGCCGTTATGGCAGGCCGACGCCTTGGACGCCGGCCTGGGAAGCGTGGTGTGCCGCTAAATGGCCAAGCTTCAACCCGCGGACGGGAACCGTCCAGACGGCGGACGGCGAGCGGATGTGCCTGTAGCCTACTTAGTCGGCTGAGGCACGATCCGCAGGTAAGGCCGCGGCGCCTTCCAACCGTCGGGATACATCTCACGGGCCGCGTCGTCGGAGACGGCCGGCACGATGATCACGTCTTCGCCCTGCTTCCAGTTTACCGGTGTCGCAACCTTGTGCTCTGCGGTGAGCTGCAGTGAGTCGATGACGCGGATGATCTCGTCGAAGTTCCGGCCGGTGGATGCCGGGTAATCCAAGCGCAGCTTCACCTTTTTGTCCGGCCCGATTACAAACACCGTGCGCACCGTCATCGTGTCGGCTGCGCTCGGCGGGATCATGCCGTAAAGGTTGGCAACTTTGGCATCCTTGTCCGCGATCAGCGGGAAATTGAGCGCCGTGCCTTGGGTTTCGGCAATGTCGGCGGCCCACTTGCCGTGGTCATCCATGCCGTCCACCGACAGGCCAATCACCGTCACGCCACGCTTGGCAAACTCATCCTTCAGCTTCGCTGTCGCGCCCAGCTCAGTGGTGCAGACCGGGGTAAAGTTCTTAGGGTGCGAGAACAGCACCGCCCACTTGCCGTCGATGTGGTCGTGAAAGCGGATTGGACCTTCAGTGGTTTCGGCTTCGAAGTCAGGTGCAGTGTCGCCCAGGTGCAGCGCCATGGGATCCTCCTCGAGGGGGTTTTTCTACGCGTCGCGAGTAAATCGAGGTGCTGAGGGCGGTGTTCAAGGCCCAAAAAGTGCCATGGCACACTTTATCGGGCCGCAGCACCGTCCATCAGCTATGAAACGCTTTAGGGAAGTTCCACCGCGTAGCTGGACAGCGCCGGCAAATCGTCCACCAAGCCGGCATCGATCATGAAGGTCGCAAAGGTCTCGTACGCCGCAGTGTCGAGCGGCTTCGGATCGGTCGCGAACAACGGCAGCGTGTCGGTAAATGCGGCACGGTTGAGCGCGTTGTCGATGTCAGGCTGATCGGCGAAAAAGGCCGCCTCAGCCTCTTCCGGGTTTTCGAGCATGAAGGTGGTCGCGGCCGCCACGGCATCCATGAACTTGGCAAGCAGCGGATCGTTCACACGGTCCGCCTTGGCGATGATGATCAACTCCTCATAGGAGGGCACACCGTGTTCCTCGGGGAAGAAGGCGATGCCTTCACGGCCCTCCAGCTTGATCTGCGTCAGCTCGAAGTTGCGGAACGCCCCGATCACAGCGTCAACACGCCCCGATAGAAGCGCCGGCGTGAGTGCGAAGTTGACGTTCACCAAGGTCACGTCGTCGAGCGACAAGCCCTCATTCTCCAGCATCCGGCCGAGGAGCGCATCCTCAAACCCGCCGACTGAAAAGCCGACGGTTGTGCCTGCTAAATCGGAGATCGACTGCACCTTCCCATCGGCCAGCGCCACCAGCGAGTTCAGCGGTGAGGCGACGAGCGTGCCGATGCGCGCCACCGGAAGGCCTTCAGCCACCTGCTGATAGAGGCTCGGCTGATAGCTAACCGCAATGTCGCCTTGCCCAGCGGCCACAAGACGAGGCGGGGCGGACGGATCGGCCGGCGCAATCAGCTCCACCTCAAGGCCGCGCTTTTCAAACTCACCCTGGGTCTGCGCCAGCACCAGCGGAACGTGGTCCGGGTTCATGAACCAGTCGAGAAGTACGGTGAGCTTGTCCTGCGCCATGGCGGGTTGAACGGCGAGGGCGGCAAGCAAAGCGATGGCGGCGCGGCGCATGAAACGTTCCTAATTGTCAGCTGGTTAGTCAGCTGAGTGGTGAAGCCGGTTAAGCCGTCGGTGCCCAGGGGGCGAGCCGGTCGGCAAGGCGATCCACCAGCGCGCGCACCGTCAGGACAAGGATGCCCAGCAGCACAAGTGCGGCGAACAGCTCGTCCGTTTGTAAGCGCGCATTGGCGTGCAGCATCACGTAGCCGAGCCCGGCGGACGCGCCAACCCACTCACCAACCACAGCGCCAATCGGCGCCACTGTTGCCGCGACCTTGAGGCCAGCGGCGAGACCGGGAAGGCCGGCGGGCGCACGGATCAGCCACAGCCGAGCGCCCGCCCCTGCACCATAAAGTCGTGCCAGATCGAGGAGTTGCCTGTCGGCGCGGGCCATCGCCTCGGCGTAGGCGGTTGCGATGGGAAAAAAGATGATGAGCGCTGCCATCACGACTTTGGAGGCCAGCCCGAACCCAAGCCAAATCACCAAAAGCGGGGCGATGGCAAAGACCGGCAGCGCTTGCGTGCTCACCACCGCCGGCAACACCAAGCGGCGTGACCACGGTGTCGCCGCCATCGCCAGCGCCGCGATCACACCGGCCGCCGTGCCGAGCGCCAGGCCGAGCGCGATCTCGGTCGCGGTAATGCCGGCGTGGCGCAGCAGCGGGAGCGGCCGGCTGATAAACGCGTCCCACACCGCGCCCGGCCCGGGGAACACGTAGCCTGGCGGGTCAAGGATTGTGACGAGTGCGAACCAGATGGCGACGAGCAGAACAACGCCTGCGCTGCGCATCAACCACCGTGTCAGAAAGCTCGGTTTAGCCTGCATCCCAGGCGCGCAGGGCGGCGTCCACGGCGTCAAAACCGTCATTGCCCTTACGCAACGTCAGGATCGCGCGCCGGTCATTCTCATAAAGGATGGGAATATCGATCCACTCACGCGTGCGCAGGAGATTCATGTTGGCTTCAACATCGCTCGGCGCTTCCGACAGCGCGATCCAGAACAGGCCCTGGGCGACCCGCGCCGCACCGCCGCGCAGGGCGTCGCCGCGTGAGTTCTCCGTCTGCTTCATGATGACGCCGGGCACGCTCTTGATGCCGCCACCGGTGATCTCATCGTCAAGGTTCAGCTCGATCTCGATCAGATGGCTCGCTGAAAGGTCGGCTTCGTTGTACTCGCGAACGGTCACCGTAGCGGTGAGGTTGCGCTCCGGGATGGACGCCTCAGCGCGCACCACTGGTTCTGGCTCACCAATGCCGATCGCCTGGCGCACCATCGACCATGTCACACCGCCGGAGGCTGCACTCCCGGTCTCGCCGGCCTGCGCGGCCTCTTCGTACAGGACCGCGTTTTGTGTCCCACCGCCCTCAACGTTCGCGACCGCATCGCCTGTCGGGAGGGGCGTTTCACTCACCTGCGCGCTATCGTTGGGAAGCGCTGCGATCTGTTCCTCCGCCGGAATCGCTGGTGCTTCGCTGCGGTCATCGCCTTCAATGCTGCGCACTGGCTCGTCCGACACCGGCTGGTCCGACTGCGGCGGCCACGGCGTCGTGGTGACACTGCGCGTTTCCTCGCCATCCAACGTCGACGGCAGGCGGTCAGTGTTCTTGATGACTTCCGGGCCACCGCCACTGACAGGCGAACGGGACGTAGCCTGGGGCTGCTGGAGCCTGTCGATCACCGCCATTAGCTGATCGCGCTGCAGATAGGCCGCGTATGCCGCGCCCATGAGAAGCGCGAGCATGATCAATGGAAGGACAAGCCGACCAACCATGGAGCGCCCAGCACCATCGCCGCGCTTTGCTGCCCTGCCTGGTTTGCTGCTCGTATCCCGCCGCGCTTTTTCGCGTTTGGCTTTGCGCGCCCGCCGCGCCTTCCGCTCTTTTTTGTCGACCGCGGGCGTGGCAGCCGGCGCGGGCTCTTCCGGAGTGTCCGCAACAATGTCGGCGTCCACCACATCGTCGGCCACCTCTGGCGACGTAGCGCGCTCAAACTCGTCCTCGTCGTCGATGTGCTCGAAAGAGACCTCCTCGACGGCAACCGGACTCTCAGCTGGCGCGGGCGTCGGGCCTACCGGGACCGGAACGGTTGAGCGGATTTCGTCCGGCTCGTTGGACGTCGCGGTTGAAATCGCGCTGGCGAGAAGTTCGGACCGCTGTTCGCGGTTGCGCTCCGCTTCGGCCTGGCGCTGCGCTTCCAGTTCAGCCTCAGACGGGCCGCTCGGGCGCGTGAGTGAGCTAGAGCCAGAGAGCGGCGTTCCAGGTTGACGCGGGGACGCCGAGTTGGGGATCGCGCCCTGAACGGCGCGGCGCGTCCTGATTTGGCGCGCAATCTCGTTCTCGATCTTGCGAATAGCGTCTTCGAGCGCAAGGCGTTGCGCCGTCACTTCGGACGACGGCAAAGGCGGATCGAAGCTCTGCAGCTGCTTCAGCAGTGCCTTGCGGGCCTTATCGTACACAGCACGCCGCTGTGGACCGCTCCCATCAGGGAGGGAACCGACGGCCCGCTGCAGCACGGAGTAAAAGTCGGTCATTTCGACCACGGTTTCTCTGCGCCTACCTTCTCGAAATTACACGCGAAACGGATCGTCAACTAAGATGGTATCGATTCGCTCAGGCGACGTCGACAACATGGTCACAGGTGCTCCCACCAACTCCTCCACATGCCGGACATACTTCACCGCCTCGGCAGGTAAATCCCCCCAGCGGCGAGCGCCCTTGGTACTACGACCCCAACCCTCAACGGTCTCGTATATAGGGACAACGCGGGCTTGGTCAGCAGTGGACGCTGGAAGTCTGTCAAGCCGTTCGCCGTCTAGCTCATAGCCAATGCAAATTTGAAGCCGGTCCAGCCCATCGAGTACGTCGAGCTTTGTCAGCGCGAGCCCATCGATGCCGCCAAACTCCACCGCTTGGCGCACCATCACCGCATCGAACCAGCCGCAGCGCCGCTTCCGGCCCGTGACGGTACCGACCTCTTTGCCCCGCTGCGCCAGCAGTTCGCCGGTTGCGTCGTGCAGCTCGGTGGGGAACGGGCCGTTGCCGACCCGTGTGGTGTAGGCCTTTGTGATGCCGATGGTGCGGTCGAGCGCGCCAGGGCCGACGCCAGCACCGGCGGCGGCCTGCCCGCCCACCGTGTGCGAGGACGTCACAAAAGGGTAAGTCCCATGGTCGATGTCGAGCATGCTGCCCTGCGCGCCTTCAAACAAAATGTTGCGGCCTGACCGGCGCGCCTCATTGAGCGTGCGCCACACCGGAGCGGCAAACGCCAGCACGGGCTTTGCGGCGTCCAGCTCCTCAAGAACCGCTGACGCGGCAATGGGCTCGGCGCCCAGCCCGATGCGGAGCGCGTTGTGGTGGGTGAGCAGCTGATCGACCCTAGGCCCGAGCGCTGCGGTGTCCTGCAAATCGACGAGCCGAATGGCCCGGCGCCCGACTTTGTCCTCATAGGCCGGACCGATACCCCGTCCCGTCGTGCCGATCTTCCCGTTGCTCGCGGCCTCGCGCAGCTGATCAAGCTCCCGGTGGATCGACAAAATCAGTGGCGTGGTCTCCGCCACCTGCAGCGTCGCGGGCGAGATCTCGACGCCTTGCCCTTGAATGCTGGCAATCTCGCTGAGCAGTGCCTGCGGGTCGAGCACGACGCCATTGCCGATGATCGACAGTTTCCTCGGCCGGACGACGCCGGACGGCAGCAGGCTGAGCTTATAGATCTTTCCATCGATGACCAGCGTATGGCCCGCGTTGTGACCCCCTTGAAACCGGACCACGACCTCGGCGCGCTCTGACAGCCAGTCAACGATCTTGCCTTTGCCCTCGTCGCCCCACTGTGAGCCGACGATCACCACACTGCCCATGGCCTGCCAATCATGTTGGGATCACTTCGTGCGCGGCGTACACCGCAGCCGCTGGCTTATGGCGCAAACATAGCAGGCTTCCAACCCACAACTGGCACAAGACTGCAGGTCGTGGCACGGGCAACGTCATGTCCGCACCGCAATCGCCCTCATTAGAGCGCTTTGATCCTTCATGTTACCGCCCGACGGGACCATGGCGTTCTCTGGCTCGGCCGCAACTTTGCGGCGTGGCAAGGCGCCGCTTGAGGAGCGTGCCCGGCGCACGTTCAAGAGCGGCAACGAAGTCCAGGGGGCGCCATGGTCCCGCCGGAGGTGGGCAAGCGGCGCCCGGAGGTGGGGGGGGGGCCGGGGGAGCGCAGAGGCCACAAAAGCGAGGGGCGGGCAAGGGACCCCCCGCGGGGCGAGGGC
>CAKZYH010000065.1 GCA_937884725.1 uncultured Paracoccaceae bacterium | reverse complement strand
GGACGGGGCGGACCTCCACGTGGCCAGCGCCTGGCTTTGCGCACGGGGCGCCTTGAGCGATCTTGATGGCGGCGTCGAGGTTGGCGGCTTCCACGATCACGAACCCGCCGAGCTCTTCCTTTGTCTCTGGGAACGGGCCGTCCTGCACAACGCCGGCACGCACGAGCGTTGCGGTTGCGGGCGGCTCTAGGGCGTTGCCTGTGAGCAGCGCGCCGGAGTCGCGTATCATGTCCATGTACGTGGTCCACGCCGCCCAGTAGTCGGGCGCGTCGTGGGTGCCGCGTTTGGCGACTTCGTGGGGGGCTTCATGATAGAGGATGGCGTATTGCATCGTCAGTCTCCGTGATCGGCGGCGCCTGTCGGCCGCTGATCATAAGACGGACGGGTTGGCGCCGCTTCGACAGCGACGCCAAAATTTTCGTGCGGTCGGCGCGTTAGCGCGGTGCGGAGAGCGCTGCGGCGGGCCGTTCCAGCTCGCGGGCGGCCTTCATGACCTGCTTTTGCACCTTCTCGAACGCCCGCACCTCGATCTGGCGCACACGTTCGCGGCTGACGCCGAACTCGCCGGAGAGGGCTTCCAGCGTCATCGGCTCTTCGACCAAGCGGCGCTGCTCAAAGATCCGTTTTTCGCGGTCGTTGAGCACCGAAAGCGCTTCCTTCAAAAGCGCGCGGCGATTGTCGAGCTCTTCGTTCTCGGCAAGGATCGCCTCTTGGCTTTCGCTCTCGTCGACCAGCCAATCCTGCCACTCGCCGCTATCAGCCTCTTGGCGGATGGGGGAGTTCAGCGAGGAATCGCCCGACAAGCGGCGGTTCATCGAGATGACGTCGCTTTCCGGCACGTTCAGCTTTTCGGCGATGGCGGTCACCTGATCTGGCCGCAGATCGCCGTCGTCCAGCGCCTGGATCGACGATTTTGCCTTACGCAGGTTGAAGAACAGCCGCTTCTGGTTCGCCGTCGTGCCGAGTTTAACGAGGCTCCACGAGCGCAAGATGTACTCTTGGATGGCGGCCTTGATCCACCACATGGCGTAGGTCGCGAGGCGGAAGCCCTTTTCGGGGTCAAAGCGTTTGACGGCCTGCATGAGGCCCACGTTGCCTTCCGAGATCACCTCGGAGATGGGCAGGCCGTAGCCGCGGTAGCCCATGGCGATCTTGGCCACCAAGCGCAGGTGGCTTGTCACCAGCTGGTGGGCGGCATCCGAGTTGTCATGCTCCAGATAGTTTTTGGCGAGCATGTACTCTTGCTGGGGTTCCAGCATGGGGAATTTACGGATTTCGTCGAGATAGCGCGACAGACCTGCCTCGCCCGACGCGATCACGGGTAGGTTTTGGGCCATAATGTCCCTCCCTTTCCTGGCGCATGCCCCGCGTGGCGGCGACACACGATTGATGCGGCCCGAAGCGCCGCAGGATTCTTATAGATGTGACGAGCCGCTCTCATCACAACGACTTATTGTACTACAGTGTGCCGAACGATTTCATTAAATCGGAGATACATTCCGGAAGTGGGGCGTCGAACGCCATCGCCTCGCCGGTCAACGGGTGTGCGAACGCCAGGTGGCCGGCATGCAGCGCTTGGCGGCCGATGGCATCGTAGGCAGCCCGGGCCCGGTCGCTAAGGCGGTTCGCTTTAGTGGCAAACCCTGTGCCGTAGAGGCTGTCGTGGAGCAACGGGTGGCCGAGCGCTGCCATGTGGACCCGGATTTGGTGGGTGCGGCCGGTCTCAAGCGTACACGACACGTGGGCGACAGAATCCATGTCGGCAACCAGCGCGTAGTGGGTGATGGCGGGTTTGCCGTCGTGGCGCACGGCGAAGCGCATGCGGTCGGCGTGGTGTCGGCCGATGGGCTGATCGATGGTGCCGGACGGCGGGTTGGGTGCGCCCCACACCAACGCGTCGTAGCGGCGGCGAAGAGGGCCGGTGCGGCCATGGTCTGCGAACTGTGCGGCGAGGCTCTGGTGCGCGACATCGGACTTGGCGACCACCATCACACCCGATGTGTCCTTGTCGAGGCGGTGGACGATGCCGGGCCGCGCGACGCCGCCAATGCCCGACAGGCTTTCGCCGCAATGGTAAAGCAAGGCGTTGACGAGGGTTCCGCTGGCGTGGCCTGCCGCAGGATGGACGACAAGGCCGGCTGGTTTGTCGATGACGATGACGGCGTCGTCCTCGAACAGCACGGTAAGCGGGATGGGTTCGGGGGCGGGCGCTGCCGGTTCCGGTGGCGGCGGATCGAGTGTGAGCCGGTCGCCTTCGACGACTTTTGTTTTTGGGTCGTCGAGCCGGTTGCCATTGATGGTGGCCACGCCGGCGCGGATCAGGGCTTGCACCCTGGTGCGGGACAGGTCAGGCAGTGCGCTTGCCAAAACAGCGTCGGCGCGGCCGCGCGTTTCAGCGATAACGGTGAGCATCTGAAGGTCCGGCGGAGGGCAAAGAGCGTCGTGAGCGACAAGGATACGACGGAAGAGCTTGACCCGGCCATGGAGAATGTCCGGCGCAAGCTCGTGAAACTGATGTTTGTGTCGTCGGGCGTCTTGGCGCTCGGCCTCGCTGCCGTGACGGCGGCGGTGATCTACCGGATATCCAAGTTGGACGATTTGCCGTCCGATCCTGTGAATGTGGCGTTGCCGGCGTCTCTTGATGAGGTCCGGGGTGTTGACCTTGGTGAGGGCACGATTGCCCTCACCGTTGGTGGAGATGCGCCGAGGATCGAAGTGCGCCGTCTGTCAGACGGCGCTGTTGTTGCAACGTTCGCGCTGTCGGGCGAGGCGGCCGATTAGACCGACGCGCCGCCGCGCTGATCGACCACCACGCGGGCGCCGATTTTGACACGCTCGTACAGGTCAATTGCGTCTCTGTTGAGCATGCGAATACAGCCCGACGACATGGCTTTGCCGATGGAGAATGGCTCGTTCGTGCCGTGCAGGCGATACAGAGTGTCACGGCCGCCTTTGTAGAGGTACAGAGCGCGGGCGCCGAGGGGATTTTCCGGGCCGCCGGGCATGCCGTTGCGCCATTTTTCCAGCTCAGGCTGGCGGCGGATCATTGAGGACGGCGGGGTCCAACGCGGCCACTTTGCCTTGCGGCGGATCGTTGCGCTACCGCCCCAGGCGAAGCCGGCACGACCGACGCCGATACCGTAGCGGATCGCCTGGTCATCGTCTTCGATGAAGTACATATACCGGTTTTCGGTATCGACGATGATCGTGTTCTTTTTGTACTTTTGATTGTGGCGAACGTACTGCCGGTGAAACTGCGTCGGTATCTTACGCATGTCCACGGCAGGCACAGGGAATGCTTCGTTATTAGGCGTTCCCAGTTGGGGCACAGGTTTATAACCCAGCGCCACTTGCTGAACGCCGCCACCTTCAGCGACACAGCCGGCGAGGGCACCGGCGGTCATGGTCGTGCCCATCGCAACCACTTGCCGTCGGTTAAATGAAAACTTGTCCGACATCTGATCCATCTCCACGACCCGCGGGCGCAGCTTGTTCTGCCCCGCCGTCCATCACAGCGCATTACCGTCCTAAGCGGTGATGCATGATCAGGCGTTGCAAAATCTTAATGGGGATGGCCGTTAGGCCGACTTGACCGGCCCAAGTGTGTTCTGACGAACACGTTTTCAGTAACACCTTCGTGAGAATTCTGTGTGCGGCGTGTGGCGAGCTGTTGACGATGGGGTTAACGCTAAGCGGCGAGGACCTCGCGCGCGATGATCATGCGCTGAACTTCACTGGTGCCTTCGTAGATCGTGGTGATTCGCGCGTCCCGTGCGTAACGCTCCACTGGGTAGTCTTTAGTGTAGCCCGCTCCGCCGTGGAGTTGCAGGGCGGTGTAGCACGCGCGGTTGGCCGCTTCGCTGGCATAAAGCTTTGCCATGGATGCGGCGCGGGCAAACGGCGCTCCGGCGTCTTTCAGCTCGGCTGCGTTTGCAATCAGAAGTCGCGCCGCTTCCAGCTCGGTTTCGGTGTCGGCGACCATCCACTGCGGGCCTTGCATGGCCGCGATGGGTTGGCCGAACTGTTCGCGCTCTTTGATGTAGGCTTTAGCGGCATCGGTGGCGGCGCGGCCGATGCCGTGGGCGAGCGCGGCGACGCCGATGCGCCCGCCAGCCAGCTCGGACACCGCGACCTTAAAGCCTGCGTTCTCGGTGCCGAGCAGAGCATCGGCGGGCAGGCGGCATTCATCAAAATGGACGATGTTGGTGGCTGAGCCGTGTTGGCCGAGCTTTTCTTCCGCCTTGCCGATGGTCATGCCAGGGGTCCCGGCCTCCACCAAGAAGCAGGAGATGCCCTTGCCCTTGGGCGCGTCGGGGTCCGTGACGGCCCACACCACGAAGAGGCCTGCATACTCGCCAGACGTGATGTAGATCTTTGAGCCATTGAGCACCCACTCGTTCCCGTCCATCCGGGCGCGGGTTTTCATGCCTGCCGGGTCTGAGCCTGCGGCCGATTCGGTGAGGCAGAAAGCGCCGGCAGGATAGGTGCCGTCGGCAAGCCGCGGCAGGTGCGTTTGCTTCTGCTCCTCAGAGCCCACCGATGCGATGACCTCGCCGACCATGTTGGTGACCGACACGGTGACGGCGGTACTGGCGCAGCGCCGCGCGAGCTGATCGATCACAAGCGAAAAGGCGGTGGTGCCGGCTTCGGTCCCGCCGTACTCGGCCGGGACGTTGAGCGCCATGAAGCCGTTCTCGGCAAGGCGCTTCAGGTTGGCGAGGAGCGTTTCGCGGCTGCCGATGGCCTGGCGGTCGAGGGCGTCGGCGTTGGGGGCAAGATGGTCGTCCGCGATGCGTGCTGCGGCCTCTGCCATCATCCGGTCTTCGTCGCTGAGCGCCATGGTTTTGTTCCCCGTTCTCCCGGGGAGTGATGTAGCTGTGCGCGGGTGACGGTGCCAGTGCGGCAATGTTGGGGGGTGTATGCGCATTGTTGGGGGGCGGGCGCGCGGAACTGCGTTGGTGGCGCCGAAGGGGATGTCGACGCGCCCGACAACGGATCGGACCCGCGAGCGCCTGTTCAACATATTGGCCCATGGGGAGGGGCTAGAGGGCAAGCGCGTGTTGGACCTGTTTGCCGGGTCCGGCGCGTTGGGGTTGGAGGCGATTTCGCGCGGTGCTGCGTTTGCGCTCTTTGTGGAGACCGATCATGCGGCGCGCGCTGCGATCCGCAAGAATGCTGAAGCAACGCGGGTGCTCGGACAGTCGCGTGTGTGGCAGCGCGATGCGACGCGGCTTGGCGATGCCACGGTCGCGCCGTTTGATCTGGTGTTTGCCGATCCGCCCTATGGGCACGGGCTGGGCGAGGCTGCGCTGGCGTCTTTGGTGGGGCGGGGTTGGCTGAAGGTCGGAGCGCTTGCTGTGCTGGAGGAGCGCACCGATGCGGCGCCTGAGGTCATTGATGGTTGGGTTTTGGAGGACCGGCGCGATGGTGGTGACACCGCGCTTACCTTTTGGCGGCTTGCGAACGGGGTCAGCGCTTTAGCGTGATGGGCTCGCCGTGGGGCGTGTGTTCGGCGGCGTCGCGCCATGCGGCTTGTTCGGCGGCAAGGTCTGCCCCCGGGTCGATCTCCAGGAGTGCACGCTCCAGCGCTGTGACGAACGCCACGAAGTAGGCGGTGCCGTCATCCTGATCGGTGTGGCCGCGCGCCATTTCTTCGCCCAGGATGTGCGAGAAGCGGCCGGCGTCGAGCTTTCCCGCGGCCACCAGGTGGGCTTTCAGCGCAAAGGCGGTGGCCTCCCAGGGGGCTGCGAAGTTGGGGCTGTCGGACTTGCTCACGCGGCGGACAGATACGGCTCGAAGAGGTCGGCGTGGACGGCGGCTGCGGTGGTATGCGGGCCCCACAGATCGGCCGCTGCGAAGCGCACTGTATAGAGTGGCGCCGGATTCTCGCCGCCGCCGTGGGCGTTGGTATCGGGAAACACGTGGGCGCCGTGATGGCGTACGATGGTTCCGACAGCGCCGCGCACATAGGCCGGGGCGCGCGTGTGGGTCGGTGGGTTTTGGGGATCGACACGGACGCGCGCGCCGATGGGAAATCGCGGCGGTGGTCCATCGCGGTCAGTGGGGCCGCCCTTGGCCATCGCGGTGCGCACATCATCCTTGGTGAGCACGCGCTTGGGTTCCGGTTGACCATCATAGATGCCGGCGTCGGCGATCAGGCGTTCCAGCGCAGCGAGCCAGATCCCGTAATAGCCGAGGGTGTAGTACTGCGTATGGGGGAGCGTCTCGCGGGCGAACCGTGAGCCGTCGAGGGTCCAGAAGCCGGCAGCGCCCATCGCAACGGTAACCGCGAAGGCTTGCCGCTCCCACGGTGCGTGGAATTTCTCGTTGTCTGCGTCCGGGCGCACGGGGCCAAAGCCGTGCGCGCCACCAAGGTCTGCTGGGCCCTTCATGGCGACGTTGGCAGCGCTGGCAGGCCGGTGCCGATCATGGCGTCCCGCGTGACTAAGTTGGCGAGTGCGGCTTCGTCCCATCCTTCGGTGCCGTCCGGGCGCATGGGGACAACCAGATAACGGACTTCAGCGGTGGAATCGTAGACTTCGATGTACGTTTCGTCTGGCAAGGAAACCCCGAAATCGGCGAGGACGCCGCGCGGGTCGGCCACCGCCTTGGCGCGGTAGGGCGCTGACTTGTACCACGTTGGCGGTAGGCCCAGCACAGGCCACGGGTAGCAAGAGCACAGCGTGCACACGACCATATTGTGGGTGTCCGGCGTGTTCTTGAGCGCGACCATGTGCTCGCCCTGGCGACCCGTGTAGCCAAGTTCAGCGATGGCGGTGGTGGCATCGGCAAACAGGCGCTCAGCGTAGGCTGGGTCAGTCCAGGCCTTGGCGACAACCCGTGCGCCGTTCTGCGGCCCAACCTCGTGCTCGTAGAGCTGGATCAGCTCGTCGAGGGCATTTGGGTCGATGTAGCCCTTCGCCTCCAGCAGCGACTGGAGGGCGCGCACGCGAATGTCCATATCGCTGAGGTGCGAGTGGTCGTGATCGTGCCCATGATGGTGATCCTCGCCATCGTCGTGGGCATGGCCGTGGGCCGGCGAGTGGTTGCTGCTCATGCCGCTTTGCGCTGAGCGCTCCCTGACGCGTGCACTTTCGCAGCGTCGGCGAAAGCCTGCATGACGGCGCGGGATGCGGCGTCGCTCGCCACCCAGTGTTCGGGGTGCCACTGCACGCCGAGGCAGAAGGTGCGGGTGGGGTCGCAAAAGGCTTCCACCGTGCCGTCGGCGGCGAGCGCCTCGACCCGTAGGCCCTCACCCACATCAAACGCGCCCTGGAAATGCGCGGAGTTCACCAGGGTTGGGCCGGCGCCCAGGATGTCGGCCAGCATGCCGCCCTCGCGAACCTCAACGTCGTGTTTCAGGCGAAACCAATTATCGACGTCGGGTTCGGGCATCGTATGGTGGCCACCGCGGTCGGGCAGATCATCGACCTTTGCGACCAGCGTGCCGCCGTAGGCAACGTTCATCTCCTGAAAGCCGCGGCAGATGCCCAGCATTGGCAGGTCGCGCGCCCTTGCCGCCTCGATGAGCCCAAAGGCCTGGGCGTCGCGGCTAAGGTCGTGCGGCTCTGCCTCCTCGGTGGGTGCGGCGCCGTACCGTGCAGGGTGGACGTTTGAGCGCGCCCCTGTGAGGAGGACTCCCGATGCGATGTCGAGGAGTGCATCAACGTCGTAGGGCGTGGTGGTGGTCGGCAGCTGGAGGGGCACGACGCCAACCTGGGCCAGCGCTTCGCAATACGTGTGGGGCGAGCCGCTCCAGTTCATGTGCCGATGAAACACGGTGTCCGTGGTGACGATGACAATCGGCGCTTTGGCCATGTTCTGTGATCTCCAACCTGCCACGAGATTTAACGCGAACGCGGCGCGCGGCCATGCCCGCATCGCTCGACTTTATCGATGGCGGATTGATGGCCTGGACGTTGTATAAGCATGAAGTGAATTGCCGTGATCTTGATCAACTACCGCTTACTCAGCTCTCAACCTGCAAAAAAATTAACCGAACGAGACCAAATTCATAGGGAACTGTGACTTGTTTCAGACACAATTCTCAGACTAGACGTAGGAACAATGGCCTGTGGGCCGCAGACACGAGAGCATAGCAGGGAGAGAGACGGAATGGATCGTCGCTCATTTTTGAAAACAACCGCCGTTGCGGGCGCAGGTGTTGCCACCGCGTCGACGCTGGCCGCACCGGCCATCTCGCAGGGCCGACAAGAGTGGCGGATGGTCACCACTTGGCCGAAAAACTTCCCCGGCCTCGGCACCGGCGCCCAGCGCTGCGCCGACCGTATTACTGCGCTCACCGATGGCCGTATCACCGTGAAGCTGTTTGCCGCTGGCGAGCTGGTCCCGGCCTTCGAGGTGTTTGACGCTGTCGCCAGCGGCAACGCCGAGATGTACCACGGTGCGTCCTACTACTTTGTCGGTAAGCACCCCGGCTTCGCCTTCTTCACCGCCGTTCCCATGGGCTTCACTGCGCCGGAAATCGACGCGTGGGTCATGCACGGTGGCGGCCAGGAGCTGTGGGACGAACTGTCCGCCGGCTTCGGTCTGAAGTCGTTCCTGTGCGGCAACACCGGCGTCCAGATGGGCGGCTGGTTCAACAAAGAAATCAACTCGGTGGATGACCTCCGCGGCCTGAACTTCCGTATGCCGGGTCTGGGCGGCGAAGCGATGCGTCAGCTTGGCGCTAACGTTGTCGCGCTTCCGGGCGGCGAAATCTTCCAGGCACTCCAGTCCGGCGCCATCGACGGCACCGAGTGGGTGGGTCCGTGGAACGACCTCGCGTTCGGCTTCTACCGTCTGGTGAAGAACTACTACTATCCGGGCTTCCACGAGCCGGGCGCTGCGCTTGACGCGTCGGTAAATAAGGAAGTGTTCGACGCCCTTTCGCCGGCCGATCAGGCCGCGGTGCAGCACGCCTGCTTGGCTGAGAACAACTACATGTACTCCGAGTTCATGGCCAAAAACGGTAACTCGCTCGACACGCTGGTTAACCAGCACGGTGTCCAGCTGAAGCAGTTCAGTGACGACGTCTATGACGGCTTCTTCGAGGCATCCGAGGAGGTGGTCAACTCGGTGGCCGATCACGACGATCTGGGCAAACGCATTCTTGATAGCTACCAGAAAGCCCGCCGCGACTACGCCGGTTGGACCCGTATTTCGGATCAGGCTTACTCCGACCAGCGCGCCCGTGTGCTGGGCATTGCCGACTAAGAATGATGACGGCGCGGCCCCCGGGCCGCGCCGTTTTCGTGTCAGATGAAGTTCCTCGCCGATACTCTCGACAACACTAATCGTTTCATCGGTATTGTCGTCGCCTGGCTGCTTCTTGCGATGGTGCTGTTGCAGTTCGGCGTGGTGGTCGCCCGATACGTTTTCCAGGTGGGCGATTTGTGGGCCCAAGAGGCCATCATCTACATGCACGGGACCTTGTTCATGCTGGGTGCCGCATACACTCTGGCAGAGGACGGCCACGTGCGCGTGGACATCTTCTATCGTTCAGCATCGGCCAGATACAAAGCTGTGGTGAACCTGCTCGGGTCGGTCGTCCTTCTGATCCCCGTGGCGCTCACCATCACCATCGGCAGCTGGGGCTATGTGGAGCGGTCCTGGTCGATCCGGGAGAGCTCCATGGAAGTGTCCGGTATCCCGGGCGTTTTCTTGTTGAAGACCGCGATACCGATCTTTGGAATTCTGATTGCCGCGCAAGGCGTTGTTATGGTGCTGCGCTCAATACTCACCCTTAAGGGCGACATGGAGCCGCCGGCATCTAAAGACACCGCGCACTGATATGCCCGAAATCGCGAATATCCTCGACATCTTAATGTTCCTGACAGCGATTACGCTGTTGCTGACCGGGTTTCCGGTCGCCTTCACCCTTGCCGGTACGGGTCTGCTGTTTGCAGGCATCGGCGTGCTGTTTGGCGTGTTCGATTTCTCGTTCGTCAACTTCCTGCCGCAGCGGATCTACGGGACGATGACCAACGAGGTGTTGGTCGCGGTCCCGCTGTTCATTTTCATGGGCGTGATGCTAGAGCGATCGCGCGTTGCTGAAGAGCTGCTGGAGACGATGGGTCAGCTGTTCGGCCCTATGCGCGGGGGTGTTGGCATAGCGGTCTGCGTTGTGGGGGCGCTGCTCGCGGCGTCGACGGGTATTGTTGGCGCCACCGTTGTGACGATGGGGCTTTTGTCGCTGCCCACCATGCTGCGCTACGGCTATGCGCCGTCGCTGGCGTCGGGCACCATCGCGGCATCGGGGACGCTTGGTCAGATCATCCCGCCGTCCATCGTTCTCGTGATCCTGGGCGACCAGATTTCCAACGCCCACCAGGAAGCCCAACGCGTGTTGCAGGCAGACGCGTTCGAGCGGGGCGATTTCTCGTTCTTCCCAGCGCCTCCGGTCTCGGTCGGCGACCTCTTTGCCGGGGCGCTGATCCCAGGGCTGCTCTTGGTGGGCGCATATATGCTCTACGTGGCGTTCATCGCGTTGGTGAAGCCGAGTGCAGCGCCGCCAGTTCCGCGCGATCCCGACAACCCGATCACCATTTCTCGTGTTTTGCACGCGTTGGTCCCGCCGATTGCGCTGATCGTGGCGGTGCTCGGCTCGATCTTGGCAGGTGTTGCGACGCCCACGGAGGCGGCGGCTGTTGGCGGTATCGGATCCATTTTGTTAGCTGGCTATCGGCTGAACGAATCAAAGCCGTTCTTCATCTATGCTGCGACAGGGTCGTTAGTGCTGGTGCTCGTTCTGACCGCATTCTTCGACATGCGCGTCACCCGCGATGAAATCCCGCAAACGGACCTCATCGCCATCTACGTCGCTTCGGCATGTGTGACCGTACTGGCCATCGGCCTGGTGGTGTCGCTGAACCGGATCGCGCGCAACAAGATCCTCACCGGTGTGCTGCGCTCCACCACGCAGATCACTTCGATGGTGTTCGTGATCCTGATTGGCGCTGCGCTGTTCAGCCTCGTGTTCCGCGGCCTTGGCGGCGAAGAGCTGGTGGAGCACCTGTTGGCCGACATTCCGGGCGGCGCGCTGGGGGCCATCATCGCAGTCATGCTGATGATGTTCATCCTCGGCTTCTTCCTCGACTTTTTAGAAATCGTCTTCGTTGTCGTGCCGCTTGTGGCGCCGGTGCTGTTGATGCTGCAGATGCCAGACGGCTCTTACGTCAGCCCTGTGTGGCTCGGCATCATGATGGCGGTGAACTTACAGACGTCGTTTTTGACGCCGCCCTTCGGCTTTGCATTGTTCTACTTGCGGGGCGTGGCGCCGCCATCGGTGAGAACGCTCGCGATCTATCGCGGCATCATCCCGTTCGTGTTTATCCAGCTCGGCATGCTGGTGACGCTGTGGTACTTCCCGACGCTTGCGACGTGGTTGCCCAAGGTGATCTACGGCGAATGATGCGGCAGACACTGTCGTGCGCGGCCGTGATGGCCGCGTTGGTTTTGACGAGCTCGGGTGCAAACGCGCAGGTGCGCGAACAGCATGGCGTGTTCGATGTGCTGTGCCGGGCCGATCTCTACTGCACCGCCGAAACGAAGATGGGCACGACCGATGGTCTGTCCGGGACCTTTAAGCTAGAGCGAGGGCCGGCGCCCGGCGGCAAAGTCTTTCTCTCCGCCAGTCCGGCGCGCGACCTCGTTGAAGGCATGCGCATCGACATGGATGTCCACGGAACGGGGCTGGATCGTGTGACCGGTATCTTTGGCCCGGTGCGCAAGATTTACCCTGGCAACGAGATGACATTTGCCCACGAGACGACGGACGGGATCGTCGACTGGGTCCGGCGGGGCACGGTGATCGACATCACGGCCGCTCACGAGGCAAGCACGGACATTTATCGCGCGAGCTTAGACGGGGCGACGGCTGCGCTTTTGGCGTTTGACCGGCTGCAAGGACGGGTCGGGCGCCGCGATGCGATCGTCGCCTACGGTCCGGTGCCGGCGAGCGATGGCGAGACCTATTTCCCCGTGCCACTGCAAGGGAGTTCGGGCACTGGTTCGGCGCGTTCCCCGCAACGCACCGCAGCCGCGCCGCAAGCCTCCGTACCGTTAGCCCCGGCTGAGCCTTCGAGGCCGCGGGAGATGGTCTCCGGCGACATCATTTACGAGCTCAGCGATGTGCAGGCGCTCATACCGTCCGAAGCGTTTGGGTTCGGGTGTCAGTTCGGCGACACGCTGCAAGCGTATGGCGGCATGCTGTGGGAGTTCAGCGACGGTCAGTATCTGCTGACTGTTCCCTGCGAGCCGGCCGACGTGAACCTTTCGACCATCGTTGTGGCGGGAGATGCTGGCCAAAAGGGGAATCTGATCTCGTTCGATACGTTTGGCGATGTGACGAAGCTGCCGATCAACGCTGTGTATGACGACACGCTAAAGGCCATCACCACGACCAACTTTTACGGTCCGGACGCGGACTGCGGCGAGCACTTTGTATACAATTTCTTTGGCGATGTCGGGGCGTTAGCGGTCCGCACGCGGTTGGAAAAACCCGACTGCGATGGACAATATGGCTCGCCCGAAGACTGGCCCGTGGCGTACTCCAGAGCTCGCTAACCCGTTGACAGATATGTTGATTTTCGTATTCCGCTTGCCAGCGAGCGGATCTCCCTTTTGCAACGCGAGGTCTAGACGGCTGCCCATTTTCTCGCCATGAGTAAGGGACAAGCAACGGGCGGGCTTTAACGCACTGCCCGAAAAACTCAGGAGCATATTATGCGGCACCTCCTTGCAACTGCAGCGGCACTTGCGCTGCTCGCTGGCCCTGCCACCGCGCAAACCGAATTCATCGCCAACTCGTTCTACAACGCTGAGCACCCGCTTTCGAAATTCACCTACGTGGAGTGGGGTGAGAAGGTAGCCGAAGCGTCCGGCGGCGATCTGGTCCCCGACGTCTATACAGGCACTGTTTTGCTGGCACCGCGCGCGACGCTCCAAGGCATCCGCGACAGCGTCGTGCAGGTGGGCTCGCACCCGGCGGTGTACACGCCGTCTGAAATGCCGGTGGCGATGGCCGTGCAAGAGCTGGGCTTCAACGTTGACGATCCGCTGGCTGTTCTGCTCGCCGTCACCGAATGGTCGATGACCAACGAGACGCAGCTTGCCGAGTGGGTCGACAACGAGATCGTTTACCTGGGTGGTTACGCGACGCCGCCGTACCTGCTTTTCTGCCGCGAGCCGGTCACCAACCTTGAAAACATCAAGGGCAAGCGCCTGCGCACCGCCGGCTCCACGGTGTCCCAGTGGGTTGAGGAAGTGGGCGCGATCCCCGTCAACGTGCCGTCGTCTGAGATGTACTCTGGCCTCGACCGCGGCACGCTCGACTGCGCGACCAACGCTGGCTCTGACCTCATCGACCGTTCGCTTTGGGAAGTGGCGCCGCACACCACGGTGCTGTCCACCGGCATGTACTATTCCGGTCCGAAGTGGGGCTTCAACGTGGACTTCTGGTCGGGGCTGACCGACGAGCAGCGTCAGACGCTGATCGATGTGACGGCAA
>CAKZYH010000064.1 GCA_937884725.1 uncultured Paracoccaceae bacterium | reverse complement strand
AAAAGCCGCTGCACGAGGCCGGCAACGAGGACGACAAGCTCTACTGCATCTACGTGGCGGTGGGCCAAAAACGCTCCACGGTGGCGCAGTTCGTGAAGGTGCTGGAAGAGTCGGGCGCGCTTCAATACTCCATCGTGATTGCCGCGACGGCGTCCGATCCGGCGCCGATGCAGTTCCTGGCGCCGTTCACCGGCTGTGCCATGGGCGAGTATTTCCGCGATAACGCGAAGCACGCCGTGATTGGGTACGATGACCTGTCCAAGCAGGCCGTGGCGTATCGCCAAATGTCGCTGCTCCTGCGCCGCCCTCCGGGCCGCGAAGCTTATCCGGGCGACGTGTTCTACCTGCACTCGCGCCTTCTGGAGCGCGCGGCGAAGATGGGTGACGATGCGGGCAAAGGCTCGCTGACGGCGCTGCCGGTCATCGAAACGCAGGGCAACGACGTGTCGGCCTTTATTCCGACCAACGTGATTTCGATCACCGACGGTCAGATCTTCCTGGAAACCGACCTGTTCTACCAGGGCATCCGCCCGGCGGTGAACGTCGGTCTGTCGGTGTCGCGCGTGGGCTCGGCCGCGCAGGTGAAGGCCATGAAACAGGTGGCCGGCCCCATTAAGGGCGAGCTTGCGCAGTACCGCGAGATGGCAGCCTTCGCGCAGTTCGGCTCCGACCTTGATGCGACCACCCAGCGGCTTTTGGCGCGAGGCGCGCGTCTCACCGAGCTTTTGAAGCAGCCGCAGTTCTCGCCGCTCACCACGCCGGAGCAGGTGGCGGTGATTTTCGCGGGCGTGAACGGGTACCTCGACAAGGTGGGCGTGTCGGATGTGGGCCGCTACGAAGAGGGGCTCCTGTCGCTCATGCGCGGCCAGCACAAGGACGTGCTCGACGCGATCTTCAACGAGAAGCAGCTCACCGATGACATTCGCGGCAAGCTGAAAAGCGCTGTGGAATCCTACACCAACACATTTGTGTCCGAGGCCTCGGCAAAGGCGGCCTAACGGCCGTCCGCCCCGACCCATTGCTGCGCTAAGGACCTACACTCATGCCTTCGCTTAAGGACCTTAAAGTCCGCATCGCCTCAGTGAAGGCGACCCAGAAGATCACCAAAGCCATGCAGCTGGTGGCGGCGGCGAAGCTACGCCGTGCCACTGAGGCTGCCGAGGCGGCCCGTCCCTATGCGGAGCGTATGGCGGGCGTGCTCTCCAACCTTGCGGCCAACACCGCGGGCGACCCAGATGCGCCGGAAATGCTGACCGGTCGCGGTGGCGATCAGGTGCATTTGTTGGTGGTGTGTACCGCTGACCGCGGTCTTTGCGGCGGGTTCAACACCTCCATCGTGCGCAAGGCGTCCCTCGACGCGCTTGCGCTGATGGGGCAGGGCAAGGACGTGCGCTTCCTGTGCGTCGGCCGGAAGGGCTTTGATGTTCTGAAGCGCGGCTATCGCGACCGCATTATCGACGTGATCGAGTTCAAGTCGGTTCGCCGCATCGGGTTTAACGAAGCGCAGCAAGTGGCCGAGAAGGTGACGGGCCTGTTCGAAACCGCCTCGTTCGACGTGTGCACGCTCTACTACTCCGAGTTCAAATCGGTGATCAGCCAGACGCCGACGGGTCTGCAACTGATCCCCGCCGCCATTCCTGAGCCCGCTGAGGGTGAGGACGCGCTGAAGGGCGACGCGGCGGTCTACGAGTACGAACCAGACCCCAACGAGATCCTTGAGGCGCTCGTGCCGCGCAACATCTCGGTACAGATCTTCCGAGCGCTATTGGAAAATGCCGCGTCTGAGCAAGGCGCGCGCATGACAGCGATGGACAACGCAACCCGCAACGCAGGTGAGATGATCGATCGCCTCACGCTGGAGTATAACCGCACCCGTCAGGCGCAGATCACCAAAGAGCTGATCGAAATCATCTCAGGCGCTGAAGCGCTCTAGCGGCTGCTCCACCCCAAGCGTGACAGCGTGCGAGACTGGCGCTAGCGTGATTTAGCGGCGCACAGCTTCGTAAGCGCCCGAGGATCCGGTAGCGTCGTTTCAGCCGGCCAACCTGCCGCCTAGAGTTGTCTTTCCAAATCATAATATGTGTGTAGCAGCGCAGTCGCTCAGCCGTTGGGCTGGGCGTGGTACCAAGCCGCCTGACTGAGCTCGGCTGCGCGTGGTGTGGCGTACATGGCCCGGCAACCCTGGCCAGCTGGTCCGGCGAATGCCCACCCAGACGGTTCTGAAAGCCGATAGAACTGCAGCGACTTCATCACGGTTTAGCGGCGTGACCGCTCGCTATCCGTCTACGATTCGCTGAATTGATCTGCAATCTTTAGTAGATTAATGAACTTTAAATAGCTGAATTTCCCGTTTTGATCTATTCCAACATCACGTCCTTATTTTAACACATTGCGAATAAAGGATGACCTTATGAATGACGAAATTAAGGCGGCTGCTGCTGAGCAAGCCGTGCAGTTGGCTGCGTTAACCGAGGCCGTGCGACGGTTCGAACAGCGGCTTGAGGCGCTCAGCAATGCCGTGGGGACGCTCGACCGGTCAGTCTTCCAAACGAACGCGACGTGTCAGTCCGTGCGCGACCGCGTCGATGAGATGAGCCGCAAGATTGATGCACTCGCGAAACAAACGCGGGGCTTCAACGGCCCCGCGTCAGACACCAGCTTGAATTGATCGCGTGCGCCGCCGCTGTCTTGCCGCTAACCCACGACGCTGAGCGCCGGCGTGGGGCGTGCCAGCACGCCTGTGGACACGTAGCGAAGGATTGAGACGAGCTGGGGGACGTTTTCACACACCGCCAGTGCTTCCGCATCCACCTCTTTCAGCGCGTGGCCATGCTCTTCGCTGTGCATCACCACATAAGGCGTCCCGAGCGCGGCGGCGTAGCCGGCGTCAAAAGCTGCGTTCCACTGCCGGTATTTCTCGCCAAAGCGAACCACCACCAGATCAGCCGCGCTGATCAGGGTGCGCGTGCGAATGGCGTTGAGCTTCGCGCCCTTATGGTCCCGCCAGAACCGGCTTTCCTCCTCACCCAGAATGACGGCGCCGCAGTCGTCGCTGGCGTCGTGATCGGTGATCGGGCCGGTGAACTCGATGGGAAGCTGTGCCTCCTCCACTGCCGCGGCCAACTCGCCGCGCCAGTTGCTGTGTATCTCGCCCGATAGATACACGGTGAATTGCGCGTCCATGGATCGCTCCGTTCCTGCATGTCTCGGTGGTCTGTGCGTCCGGCACATGTGGCGGACAGGGCTCACCCAAGAGAGAACTAGGGCCGTGCCGGCCGAGATCACAGCGAGAGCTAACGACTTTGAAAGCCTTCCCGCACATTTTTGCGACAGGCTGCCGAGGCACTGTGGTCCGGCCGGTCGAGTACCAGGGGAAGAGTACATGAGTTTCAGTAAGGCATTGGCCGCCACGGCCGTCATGGCAACCACCATCATCGCGATGACGTTGGCAACGCTGACTTTTTTGGCTGGACAAGCGAACGCGCAATCGATCTACGGCGACACGCAGCTGTCGTACCTGAACGGCGTTGTTTATGACGACGACCTCGTCCCGGGGCGAGCGCCGAACCAGCCCTACTTGGTGGGTGAAGCGTCCGGGTCCGGCGGGTTTAGCGGCGGCTTCTCATCGTCCGTCCAGTCGTCCTCGCGCTCGATCCCGGCCAACTCGCGGAACCTGATCGGCCGCGACGGCCGCTCCTCGAGAGACCGCCCCAACAGCTTCCAGCGCTGATAATGTGAGCGCCGCGCCGGCCCGTCGGCGCGGCCATGCTTACTGGCTCGCGGTGACCGCGTCGGCGAGCCGCTCCTCCAGCACGTCCAACGCGTCGTCCGGTGCCGCTGTGATGCGGATACAGCGGTCCTGAGGCGCAACGAACGGCATCCGCACAAAAATCCCGCGCTCTGACAGAGCACCGACCAGCCGGCGTGCTCTATCGCCGTTGCCGCCAGCGTCGATGGTCACGAAGTTCGTCGCGCTGGGCAGTGGTTTCAGCCCCGCAGCTTCCGCGATGGCACCGATGCGATCCTTCGCCGTCTGCGTCGCCGACAGGACAACGCTCAAATGGGCGGTGTCGGCGAGGGCAGCCGTCGCACCCGCTTGAGCGACTTTGTTGACCCCGAAATGGTTGCGGACCTTGTTAAAGGCTGTCGCGATGGGTGCGCTGGTGAGCGCATAGCCAACGCGAGCACCGGCCATCCCGTGGGCCTTGGAGAAGGTCCGCAGACGGATGAGCTGCGGGTGATCAAAGTCCGCCGGCAACAGCGTGCCAGAGGGCGCAAACTCGCAGTAAGCTTCATCGAGGCAGAGGAGGCATGTGGGTGGCAGCGCCTCAACCATCGCCTTCACAGTCTCGGCACTGTGCCAGCTGCCCATGGGGTTGTCGGGATTGGCAATATAGATGAGAGCGGCCCCTGTGTCGGCCGCGGCGGACACCAGCGCCTCCGGGTCCTCGTAGTCGCCGCGATAGGGCACCAGCACCAGGCGGCCGCCAAAGCCTGTCACGTGATACTGGAACGTCGGATAGGAGCCGGCGGACGCAACCACAGGCGTCCTATCTTGGCAAAACATGCGCACGATGAGGCCCAGCAGCCCGTCGATGCCTTCCCCGATGCTGAGACGCTCGGTCGGAACGCTAAGCGACGTGCTAAGCGCGACTTTCAGATCGTGGTTCTCAGGGTCGGCGTATTGCCACACGTCCGCCGCTGCGGCGGTCATGGCGGCAACTGCCTGGGGCGAGGGGCCGAACGCGCTTTCGTTGGCGCCAAGCCGCGCATCAAACGTGGCGCCCCGGCCGCGCTCTTGCGTCTCGGGGCCCACGAAGGGGACCGTTGCCGGAAGCCCGGCAACGAGTTCGGTGAACGGAAGGACCGTCAAATCAGTAGCGGTACGCTTCGGTTTTAAACGGACCCTGCTCGCCCACACCGATGTAGTCGGCTTGCTCTTGGCTGAGCTTGGTCAGCGTTGCGCCGAGTTTGGCAAGGTGAAGTTCGGCGACCTTCTCGTCCAAATGCTTGGGCAGCACGTAGACTTTGTTGTCGTAGTTGTCGCCGTTGTTCCAAAGCTCGATCTGCGCCAGCGTTTGGTTGGCAAAGCTTGCCGACATCACGAACGAGGGGTGACCCGTCGCGTTGCCAAGGTTCACCAGGCGCCCTTCGGACAGAAGGATCATCCGCTTCTGGTCGGGGAACTCGATGAGGTCCACCTGCGGCTTCACGTTCTTCCACTTCATGTTGCGCAGGCCCGAGACCTGAATCTCGTTGTCGAAGTGGCCGATGTTGCACACGATCGCCATGTCTTTCAGCGCGCGCATGTGGTCGACGGTGAGGACGTCCTTGTTGCCGGTGGCGGTGACGACGATGTCGACCCGCGGCGCGGCCTCTTCCATGGTGACGACTTCAAAGCCGTCCATGGCGGCCTGCAGGGCGCAGATCGGGTCAATTTCGGTGACCATCACACGCGCGCCAGCGCCGGCGAGCGAGGCGGCGGAGCCCTTGCCCACGTCGCCATAGCCGCAGACGACGGCCACCTTGCCGGCCATCATCACATCGGTGCCGCGGCGGATCGCGTCCACCAGGCTTTCCTTACAGCCATACTTATTGTCGAACTTCGACTTGGTGACCGAGTCGTTGACGTTGATGGCCGGGAACGGCAGTTCGCCTTTTTTCTCAAGCTGATAGAGCCGCAGAACGCCAGTCGTGGTCTCCTCCGACACACCTTTGATGTTGGCGCGGCACTTGGAATAAAAGCCCGGATCCTTGGCGAGACGCTTTTTGATGGTCTTGAACAGGAACTCTTCTTCCTCGTTCGACGGGTTGTCGAGCACCGACGGATCGGTTTCAGCGCGCGCGCCCAGCATGACGAGCAAGGTGGCATCGCCGCCGTCGTCCAGGATCATGTTGCAGGTTTCGCCGTTGCCCCAGTCGAGGATATAGTCGCAGTACTCCCAGTACTCTTCCAGCGACTCACCTTTGACGGCGAACACGGGGATGCCCGCTTTGGCGATGGCGGCCGCCGCGTGGTCCTGGGTGGAGAACACGTTGCACGAGGCCCAGCGCACGTCAGCGCCGAGCGCGACCAGCGTCTCGATGAGGACCGCGGTCTGGATCGTCATGTGGAGCGAGCCGGAAATGCGTGCGCCCTTCAGCGGCTTTGCAGCAGCATTTTCCTCGCGCACAGCCATCAGGCCGGGCATCTCCACCTCGGCCATTTCGATTTCGGTGCGGCCGAATTCGGCCAGTTCAATGTCGCGCACGACATAAGAGGGAGCAGCGGTCATGAAAACTTCCAAACTGGTGGGATGGCTACGCGTATAGATGTGGCCGCGAGCAACCGCAACAATATAAAGATATCGTTATGTATAAGGGCTCGCGCAGATACGCGTTATGCAGAAACGCCGCAACTCGTGCGGCGTTTTGGCTAGTTTAGCTGAGCCCGCACGGTCCGCAGCGTGGCGAGGCGGCGCTCCGCCTCATCGCGGCGCGCGAGGTCTTCCAAGGCCGCGATGCTCTTCTCGCTTTCTGCGATGAGCGCGTCCATGGCGGCCGGTGCGTCGCCATCTGCGGCGATTGCGGCTTCGGCGAGCACGGTGCAGCCGTTGGGGCCGACATCGCAAAAGCCGCCGTCGACGAACAGGCGTTGCGCTGCGACATCGCCGCCGGAGACCTCGATGATCCCGGGACCGAGGAGGGCGAGCTGCGGCGCGTGGTTGGCCATAACGACAAACTCACCCTCAGCGCCGGGCAACCGCACCTGTTCCACCTTGCCGGTGATGAGGAGGCGTTCCGGTGAAACAAGTTCGAATGCGAAGGTGGCCATTGCCGTGTCAGCCTTGTGATTGTGTGCGGTCCGCCCGGGAAGGCGGTGGGCGGGCGGTTAGCCCTCGACTTTCGTCTCTTCGATTGCGGCGTCGAACGCTGATTGAGCCGCGTTGAACTTATCGCGGCAACCTGGGTTGCAGAAGCCAACCACCTTGCCGCGATAAAGCGTCAGCGAATCGGGGGACACCGGCTTGCCCGACCAGGGGCAGATCTTGTTGACGGCGTCCTCGATGCGCAGCTGAGCCATGCGGTTATGCCGCTTCCGCCAGCTCTTTGGCCTTCTCGATGGCCTCGTCGATGCTGCCGACCATGTAGAACGCTGCCTCGGGAAGGTCGTCATAGTCGCCCTTCACCAGGCCTTGGAAGCCTTTGATGGTGTCGGCGAGCTCCACGAACACGCCGGGCTTGCCGGTGAAGACTTCCGCGACGTGGAACGGCTGGGACAGGAAGCGCTCGATCTTGCGGGCGCGGGCGACGGTGAGTTTGTCCTCTTCCGACAGCTCGTCCATGCCCAGGATCGCGATGATGTCCTGCAGCGACTTATAGCGCTGAAGCACCTGCTGCACCTGGCGGGCGGTGTTGTAGTGGTCCTCGCCGAGCGTCGCCGCGTTCAGCATCCGCGAGGTGGAGTCCAGAGGGTCCACGGCGGGGTAAATGCCTTTTTCCGCGATCGAGCGGTTGAGCACGGTCGTTGCGTCCAAGTGGGCAAACGAGGTGGCGGGCGCGGGGTCGGTCAGGTCATCGGCCGGCACGTAAATGGCCTGCACCGAGGTGATCGACCCTTTTTGGGTCGTGGTAATGCGCTCTTGCAGGGCGCCCATGTCGGTGGCGAGCGTCGGCTGATAGCCCACCGCCGAGGGAATACGCCCCAGAAGCGCCGACACTTCGGAGCCGGCTTGGGTGAAGCGGAAAATGTTGTCGACGAAGAACAGCACGTCCTGGCCCTGGTCGCGGAAGTGCTCGGCAACGGTGAGGCCGGCGAGCCCGACGCGTGCGCGGGCGCCCGGAGGCTCGTTCATTTGGCCAAACACCAGCGCGCACTTGGAGCCAGCGCCGCCGCCAGCCTTGTTCACGCCAGATTCGATCATCTCGTGATAAAGGTCGTTGCCCTCGCGGGTGCGCTCACCCACGCCGGCGAACACCGAGTAACCACCGTGCGCCTTGGCGACGTTGTTGATCAGCTCCTGGATCAGCACGGTTTTGCCGACGCCGGCACCGCCGAACAGGCCAATCTTACCGCCGCGGGCGTAAGGCGCGAGGAGGTCCACCACCTTGATGCCGGTGACGAGGATCTCTGAGTCCGTGGACTGTTCCACGTAGGAGGGGGCCGGTGCGTGGATCGGCCGGAAGCCTTCGGAATCAATGTCGCCAGCTTCGTCGATGGGCTCACCCACGACGTTCATGATGCGGCCGAGCGTGCCGTCACCCACCGGCATACGGATGGGATCGCCGGTGTCCTTCACCGACTGGCCGCGCACCAAGCCTTCGGTGGCGTCCATCGCGATGGTGCGGACGGTGTTTTCGCCCAGGTGCTGAGCGACTTCGAGAACCAGGCGCTGGCCGTTATTATCGGTTTCCAGCGAGTTCAAAATCGCTGGCAGGTGGTTATTAAACTTCACGTCCACCACGGCGCCGATCACCTGCGTGATCTCGCCCTGTGCGCTATCGGCCATGTCTCGGCACCCTCATGCTTATCTTTGCCCTCTCAAAACAACGGTGCGCTCGTTGGCGCAAGGGGCAAGCGTCATTGCAGATGTGTTGGATGCGTGCCGCATGACAAGGCCGCAAGCACGTTTATGGCGCTCATGGACCCGGCAGCGCGTCATTTTTCGCCAAGACGGGCCGCGAGGCGGCGGGTGCGCAGCGCGGCAGTGAGGAGTGTTCCTGCGGCTGTCAGGGCGAGGGCGGCCAGCAAAACCTCGCCGCGGCCGCCCCAAACGGGCTCCACGACGCTGATCACGCATGCGGCTGCTATGGTGGTCATGCGCTGCTGTTTGGCGAAAGGGCCGCCGAAATCGGCGGGAGTGTCGAGCGCGCGGCCAAGCTCGCGCACATAGGCGGTCAGCACGGCCGCCACCGCGCAGATCCAGCCGAGCGCGATGGCGAGCGATGCGGCGCCCGGCAGCATGGCGGCAGCGCTGTAGCCCGCGGCGGCGAGGATGAGGACGTCCGACACGCGGTCCGGCAACTCGTTCCAAATGGGGCCTGAGGTGGTCGCTTTGCCATGCTCGACGGCCACCATGCCATCAAACAGGTTCGCGAGGAGACGCAGGCCGATGAATGCAGCAGTCGCCACCCAGAGCACAGGGCCTGTGGCGGGCGCACTCAGGATCG
This sequence comes from uncultured Paracoccaceae bacterium, assembly GCA_937884725.1. Taxonomy (GTDB): domain Bacteria; phylum Pseudomonadota; class Alphaproteobacteria; order Rhizobiales; family Amorphaceae; genus Acuticoccus. Next base: position 4,397 of record CAKZYH010000064.1, on the reverse strand, counting down.
CCGCCGCGGCCAGTACGGCAAAGGCGACGCTTGCCGCAGAAATCGCGTTCGCGCTGACGCCAGCGCCGGCGAGGAGCCGGGCGACGCGGCGGGCAAAGCCGGTGTCGCGCGCTGCGATGGGGCGGCGGTTGTCGAGGTCGCTCATGGGTGATGCCTCAGCGGGCCTTGTGCGCGCTTGCCAAACGCTGCGAGAGCGGCAATCCCTGGCGTCATGGCTGAGCCCTTTCTGACCCGCGCGGCGTTTGCGGCCATCTTGGTCGCCTTGATTGCGGGTTCGTTCGCCAGCATCAAGATCGCCTCGATCCGCGCGCGGATGGTCACGTGGTGGGTGCTCGCGGCGGTGCTGGTGGCCGCGCTGGCGATGGGGCCGCCGGGCGTCACGGTGTTGTTTGCGCTCATCTCGTTCCTCGCGCTGCGCGAATTTTTGTCACTCGCCCCGACCCGCCGCGCCGACCGGCCAGCGCTTCTGCTCGCGTACGCCATGGTGCCGGTGTCCTACGGCGTGATGGCAGCCGGTGCCTATGCCGTTTGGCTTCTGGTGCTGCCGGTTTACGGGTTTTTGTTGTTGCCGGCGATTCTGCTCCTGAACGGGCGGACGGACCAGTATCTGTCGGCGGCCGGCACGATCCAATGGGGCCTGATGGCGACCACCTTTTGCATTGGGCACGCGGCATTGCTCGTCTACGTGCCCGCCGATGAAGCGCCTGCGGGTGGGGCTGGGCTCTTGATCTTCCTGCTCGTGGTGACTGCGCTCAACGACGTGTTTCAGTTCATCTGCGGTAAGCTGATTGGCGGGCCGAAGATCACGCCGACGATCAGCCCAAACAAGACTTGGGCCGGGTTTTTGGGCGGTTGGGCGCTGACTGGAGCACTCATCCTCGCCATTGGGCCGCTCTACACCGGGCTCGGATGGGGGCCAGTGATATTGCTTGCCGTGTTGCTGCCGCCGGCGGGCTTTGTGGGCGACCTCACCATGAGCGCCATCAAGCGGGACATGGGCGTCAAAGATGCCTCGAACTTCCTGCCGGGGCACGGCGGGGTGCTCGACCGGGTTGATAGCCTGGCGTTCACGGCGCCGCTGACGTTCCACATCTTCGCCTACTTCGCGAGTGAGCGTTTCTAGATGCTGCGGTGCCTGATTTGGCTGCTGGCTAAGCCGTTTTTGTGGCTGGCGCTGGGGCTTGCGGTGTCGGGGCGAGAGCATCTGCCGCGGCGGGGGCCGGCGCTGGTGGCGGCGAACCACAACAGCCACGTCGACATTCTGGCGCTGCTGGCCGCGATGCCTTGGCGCACGCTTGACAGGGTGCGGCCTGTGGGGGCGGCGGACTATTTTTTGGCCACGCCGGTGCGGCGCTTTTTGGCCATGCGCCTCCTGCGCGGGATTGCGCTGGAGCGGACTGTGCAGCGGGGCGCCGATCCGCTGGGGCCCGTGCGGGCGGCGCTTGAGGCAGGAGACATTCTGATCCTGTTTCCGGAGGGGACGCGGGGCCGGCCTGAGGAGATGGGGCCGGTGAAGGCGGGGCTTTCCAAGCTCGCGGTCACCTGCAACGCGCCGGTGACGCCGGTTTACTTGCAAGGCGCGGGGCGGATTTTGCCGAAGGGGACTCGGGTGCCTGTGCCGTTTATGTGCTCCGTCCTCGTGGGGTCGCCGATTGCGCCGGATGGGGACCGGGTGGCGCTGATGGCGGCCCTTGGTGTTGCGTGGGAGGACCTGCGCGCGATGGCCCCGCCGCTGCATTGGCATTGACGCGGTTTCGCCCGGGGGTGGGGATTCACGCGGCGCCGCTGCGCAGTGGGCATTGACGCGGGCGTGCGGGTCCGGTGGCATTGGCGCAAGGCGGCGCCAGACCCGCGCGGGAGGACGAACAATGACCTTATCGGTGGCAGAGCTCTTTGGCAGTAGCGTTGCATTTTATCGCGCTCGCCTGGGGCTGTATTTGGCGCTGGGCGTCGTGTTCGTGGCGGTTCCGTCGCTGGTGGTGGCTGGCTCTGCGGCGGTGTTGCCCGCTTGGATCGGGTCGGTTGTGCAATTTGCCCTTGCGCTGTTTTCCGGCCTTTTGGCGGTCTGGATGCAGGCGGCCGCCATGATGATTGCGCGCGATGATGCGGCCGGGACGAACCCATCGGTGGGCAAGGCGCTGAACGAGGCGAGCGCGCGGCTGCTGGTGCTGGTGGGCATTGCGATATTGCTGAGCCTCGGGGTCGGGATCGGGTTTGTGTTCTTCGTGATCCCTGGCCTGTTTCTGGCGGTGATTTGGGCGGTGTCGTTGCCGGCGGCGGCGCTGGGGGGAGCGGGCGTGGTCGAGGCGTTCCAGGAGAGTATGCGGCTCACCAAAGGAAACCGGATCACGATTTTGGTTCTCTTCGTGCTGGTGTTTTCGGTGGCTGTGGCGGTGTCTGTGTCGGTGGGGCTGATGATTGCTGTCGCTGGTGCGCCGCTTCTGGTGGCGCTGTTTAATGCGTTGTTTGGGGCGGTCTCGACGACCTTTACCGCGGTGATGCTGACGGTTTTGTACATCACGCTGACGCGCCTTGCCGGGGAGGCTGCGGCGTGACGAAGGTCATTTCGGCCATCGTGCTTCTGGCGATGGTGGCGCATTTGATCCGGCCCTTTGGGATACCGCTCTTGCGCAAACGCGGGGATGCTTGGCGGCTGGCTGTTCTGGCCGTGGGTCTGATTGTTTTGACTGCGCTTGTTCGGCCGGACGGGTAGGAGGTTTTGGCGATGGTGGACGGCGGGAACGAGCGCAAGTTGTTTCATCCGCGGATGCCGCCGATGTCGGCGGAGGACATGCGCCGGCATGCGATGTTTGAGATTGCCCATACGGCGGCGGATTTTACCGCTGCGCTGAGCTTTGTGATCGGGTCGGTGATGTTTTTCTTTTCCGCATGGATTGTCCCGGGGACGTGGTTTTTTCTGGTGGGGTCGGTGCTGTTTGCGCTGAAGCCGACGAGCAAGCTGTGGCGTGAGGTGGACTATGTGCGCCGCGGCCGGGTGGCTGTGGTGGCCGAGAAGGATGGGGCGCTTTAGGCTCGGTCGCTGGCGCTTTACGTTCAGCCGCGGGCGCTGGGGATAGAGCCTGCACGCAAGAGGCAGGACGGGGAGGATGCGATGGATCTTTTGACGTGGGCGATCATCTTTGCGGTGATTGCGATTGTCGCCGGGCTGTTTGGGTTTACGGGCATTGCGTCGGGGGCGGCGAGCATTGCGCGCATCCTGTTCTTTATCGTTGTGGTCGTGTTTGTGCTTCTGTTGGTGTTCTCGTTCCTTGGGGCGATTGTGATCTGAGCGGCCGCGCGGGCCGGGGCGCTGGGGCAGATTGGGCGTGCTGATGCGCTCCCGCACGCTGGCTGGCACCGGGTTGGGAGCGGAGGACGCACGAGCGGCCCGCTTGAGTTTGAGAAGAGCCGCTGGTGCGTCTCTCCGTTCGGTTTTTTCCGGGTGAGGTGGGGTGGCGTTGTGGGCCTCCGCTTTTTGGCGGGGCTTTGACGCTGCTGTCGAGGAGATCGCCACGCTTTGCCTTGGCGGCGGACGTGGCGTGCGCTTTGGCGTTTGCCGCAGCGCCCTTGGCTCGGGCGCACTGACCCGTCCTCGCTATCGCCCAGCCGGTCGCAGCCGGTGTTTCTCCCGTCCCGCCACGGCTGATGGCCATCAGCGGAGGGGCGGGGAGCGTCTCCCACGTGTGGCGCTTTCGCGTTGCCGCCTTGGCGCCACCGACAACCCTCATCCGGTCCACCACGGTTTTTGTGTGCGTTACCCACGACAAACCCTGGCACCGAGACCCCGACCCTACCGGCGGTCGGTCCGCCGTGTCTCCCTGTGGGCCGGGCGACGGGTTGGAGAGTACGGGCGGTTTGTGGGGGTGGGGATTAGTTTTTTGGGAAATTATCGGCTGAGGTGATATTTTCGGGGTGAATGAGAGGAGCGATGCCGTGGCCGATGTGAGCTTGGAGCTACTTGCTGCCAACCAGCGCAAGATGATGGAGAAGATGGAAGACCTTGATGAGATCAAGGCGATGCTCCGGTTGCTGCGCGATATGATCGAGATCGGGAAGCAGTAGCGGGACATTCTGGAGACCAGAGTGCACCGGACCGAGCGGCGAGTGTCGCGGCTGGAGGATATGGCAGACGATGGCGTCTGACTGGCGGCCTTGGCGGGGGTTACAGCAAGGCTCGCGCGATCACTGCGATGAGGACTGCGGCTTGGGCGAGGGCGATGAGGCGCAGGAGCGTGGCGAAGGGCTGTTTGCGCGTTTTGTGGCGGATGATGCCGGAGAGGACGATCATGGCCGGGGCTGCGCCAGCGGCGGCTAGCGCGAGGAGAGTGCGCTCTGGGACGCGGCGGCGGTCGGTGATGGCGGCGCGCTTGTCGAGGGCGAAGAGGGGTAGGCCGATG
>CAKZYH010000063.1 GCA_937884725.1 uncultured Paracoccaceae bacterium | reverse complement strand
GGCGCGGCCTTCCAACACGCGATCTGCGTCGGATAATTCCAAGCGCCAATCCCGGCACAAACCCCAAGCGGCTCACGAACGGTATAGACAAAATCCTCGCCCAGCTGGATGTGCTCGCCGGTCAACCCGCCCGCCAGACCGCCAAAATACTCCAGCGCATCCGCACCGCTCGCCGCATCAGCCACCAGCGTTTCAGACAGGGGCTTGCCCGTATCGATGGTCTCCAGCACCGACAGCTCGCGGTTGCGCTCACGCATTAGCGCCGCCGCCCGCGTCAGCACCCGCCCCCGCTCGCGCCCCGGCATCGCGGCCCAGACCTTCTGCGCCTCAGCCGCCGCCGCCACCGCCTGATCCACGGTCGACGGTGTCGCAGCCCGCACCGAGGCCACCGCCTCGCCGGTCGCCGGATAGACAACGCTGATCACCTCGCCATCAGCGTCCTCTACGTATTCACCGTCGATAAAATGGCTCGCAACCGGCTGTGTATTGGGCAGCAAATCCGTGTCCTCCCCCCGCTCCGGCAGAGAGCCAGACGGCGCGCCCGCGGTGCACCAGCATCGCCGCCGATGCAAGCGACGGCAGCGGATCGGAGCCTTGCAGGCGGTGCGCATCCGCGCGCCGGGGTTGCATTCGTCCCTGGTTCCGGCCCTCTTAAGGCGAACCTTTCATAGACCTGATAAAAACGACCGGACGGAGCCACACATGCCCCATCGTCCCCTCACCCTCGCCATCGCGCTCGCGGCCCTCACCGCCGCAGCCCCGGCCCTCGCCGACTGCGAGGAAATCACATTCTCCGACGTCGGCTGGACCGACATCACCGCCACCACGGCCACCACAACGCTCATCCTCGATGCGCTCGGCTACGAAACCGACATCAAGGTTCTGTCCGTCCCTGTGACTTATCGCTCCATGGCCGACGGCGACATTGATGTGTTCCTCGGCAACTGGATGCCGACGATGGAGGGCGACATCGCGCCCTATCGCGACGCCGGCACCGTGGACACGGTCCGCGCCAACCTTGAGGGCGCGAAGTACACGCTCGCCACCAACGCCGCAGGCGCCGCACTCGGCATCGCAAGCTTCGGAGACATCGCCACCCACGCCGACGCGCTCGACAGCAAAATCTACGGCATTGAGCCCGGCAACGACGGCAACCGCCTCATCCAGTCGATGATCGACGATAACGCGTTCGGCCTGGAAGACTTCGAGGTCGCCGAAAGCTCTGAACAGGGCATGCTCGCCCAGGTCTCCCGCGCCACGCGCCGGGACGAACCGGTGGTGTTCCTGGGCTGGGAACCCCACCCCATGAACGCCAACTTTGACCTCACCTATCTGACTGGCGGGGATGATTTTTTCGGCCCCAACCTTGGCGGCGCCACAGTCTACACCAACACGAGCGCCGGCTTTGTCGACAACTGCCCCAACGTCGGCAAACTCCTCACCAACCTGGAATTCACGCTCGCGATGGAAAACCAGATCATGGGCGCGATCCTCAATGACGGCGAAGACCCGCGCGATGCCGCCGAAGCCTGGCTGAAGGACAACACTGGCGTCCTCGATACCTGGCTTGACGGCGTCACAACCGCCGACGGCGGCGATGCCATGGCCGCGACCAAAAGCGCCCTCGGCCTCTAGCAGCGACCGCGGCGGGCGACACACTCGCCCGCCCACCGCTGCAACAGGCCCAGAACGAGGCGCCCCTTGGACATACTCACCGAACACAAAATCCCGGTTGGCAAAGTGGCCGCCCAGGTTTTTGACTGGCTCCAGATCAACGGCGCCTTCTTCTTCGATGCCCTAGGCCTCGGCTTGGAGCGGCTCATCGACGGCATTTTGTGGTGCCTGCAAACCCCGCCAGAGCTGGTCGTGGTCGCAGTGTTCGCGGCCATCGCCTATGCGCTGCGCCGCAGCTTCAAAATCGCAGCCCTCGTCGCCGTCGGCTTCCTCTTCATCATCAACCAGGGGTACTGGGAGGAAACCACCGAAAGCCTCACGTTGGTGCTCTCCGCCTGCCTCGTCTGCATGGCGATTGGCGTGCCCATCGGTATCGCCGCCGCGCACAGGCCCAGACTCTATGCGGTGCTGCAGCCGATCCTCGACCTGATGCAGACGCTGCCGACCTTCGTCTACCTCATCCCGGCCATCGTCTTTTTCGGGATCGGCATGGTCCCCGGCCTCATCGCCACCGTGATCTTCGTGCTCCCGGCCCCCATCCGGCTCACCTATCTCGGCGTCTCCTCCACCCCAACGCCACTCCTGGAGGCGGCCCAAGCGTTCGGCGCCACGTCGCGCCAAACCCTTTACAAGGTGGAGTTGCCCTACGCCTTCCCGCAGATCATGGCGGGGCTCACCCAAACGATCATGCTGTCCCTCTCCATGGTCGTCATCGCGGCCCTCGTCGGCGCCGCCGGACTTGGCGTTCCGGTGGTGCGCGCGCTCAACCAGGTGAACACCGCGCTCGGCTTTGAGAGCGGCTTCGTCATCGTCGTGGTCGCCATCATGCTCGACCGTGTGCTCGCCGTGGGCCGCCGCTCATGAGCGTCGCAGTCGACATCGCCGACGCTTGCATCGTTTTCGGCGGTAACCCCGAAGCCGCGCTCCCGCTCATGGACGCCGGCAAAGAACGCGCCGAAATCCAAGCGGACACGCAACAGGTCCTCGGCGTCCACAACTGCTCGCTCCAGGTGGAGTCGGGCGAGATCGTCGTCCTCATGGGCCTGTCCGGCTCCGGCAAATCCACGCTGCTCCGCGCGGTCAACGGCCTCAATCCGCTGGTGCGCGGCTCCGTCACCGTCACCGACGGCGACTGGCAGTGCGAGGTGAGCAAGGCATCTGCCGCGGACCTGCGCCGTGTGCGCCGCGGGTGCGTCGCCATGGTGTTTCAGCAGTTCGGCCTGCTGCCATGGCGCACAGTGCGCCAAAATGTCGGCCTCGGCCTGGAGCTCTCCGGCCTCCCCCGCCGCAAGGCCGCCGAAAAAATCGAAGCGCAGCTTGCGCTGGTCGGCTTGTCGGACTGGGCCGACCGCCGCGTCGGCGAACTCTCCGGCGGCATGCAGCAGCGCGTCGGCCTCGCCCGCGCCTTTGCCACCGAAGCGCCCATCCTCCTGATGGACGAGCCCTTCTCCGCCCTCGACCCGCTCATCCGCACAAAACTCCAGGACGAGCTTCTTGAACTCCAAGAACGCCTCAAGCGCACGATCCTGTTCGTCAGCCACGACCTCGACGAAGCGTTCAAGCTCGGCAACCGCATCGCGATCATGGAGGGCGGGCGCATCGTCCAAACCGGCACGCCCACCGAGAGCTTCACCAATCCGTGCAACGCGTACGTCGCCGATTTCGTCGCCCACATGAACCCGCTCGGCGTCCTTCGCCTGCGCGACGTGATGCGCCCTGCGGCCTCCACCCCCAGCGCGTCACTTCCCGCCGACACGCTCGTGCGCGACAGCCTCAACGCGCTGATGGACGCTGGTGGCACCGTGGGCGTCACCGACAACGGCAAACTCATCGGCGAGTTGTCCAAAGACGATGTTTTGAAGGGCCTGACCCGCGCAACACAGTAAAAAGACGACGTCCAAGAGTCGCCCAAGACAAGGAGCCCGTGGCATGCGCAACCAACGTCCTGATCGCGGAAATGGCCGGTCATGAGCGAGCGTCCGATCTGGCAAATGGGTGCCGCTGAGCTGGCATCCGCCGTCGCAGCCGGGAGCCTGTCGGCGAGGCAAACTGTGTCCGCCGCCGTCGACCGCATGCATGCCACCAACGGTAAGCTCAACGCCGTCGTGGACGACCTGTCGGACCAGGCCCTCAAGCGCGCCGACGCCATCGATGCCGCCATCGCGCGGGGCGAGCCTGCCGGCCCGCTCGCTGGTGTGCCGATCACCATCAAGGAGAACGTCGACCAAGAAGGCCGCCCAACGCCCAACGGTGTGCCGGCCTTCAAGGACATCATCGGCCCCGCCGACGCCCCGCTCGTCAAAAACCTGCAGGACGCCGGGGCGGTCGTGATCGGGCGCACCAACACGCCAGAATTCTCCTTCCGCGCCACCACCGACAACCCGCTCCACGGCCGCACCTTCAACCCCTGGAACGACTGGGCCACCTCCGGCGGCTCCTCCGGCGGCGCATCGTCGGCTGTGATGGCCGGGATGGGCGCCCTTGCCCACGGCAACGACATCGGCGGCTCGCTGCGCTTCCCCGCAGCCGCAGTCGGCGCTGCCAGCATCAAGCCAGGCCTCGGCCGCGTGCCCGCCTTCAACCCCTCGGCCACCGAGGAGCGCGGCCTCCTCGCGCAGCTGATGTCCGTCCAAGGCCTCATCGCCCGCACAGTGGGCGACCTTCGCACCGGCTTCCCGGCGCTCATCCGTTACGACCCGCACGACCCCTGGATGGTGCCGATGCCCTTCGAAGGCCCCGCCTTGGCAGGCCCCATCAAAGTCGCCTTCACCAAAGAATCGTACGAGTTCGACCTATCGCCAGAGGTGGACGCCGCCCTCAACGCGGCCCGCGATGCCCTCGCCGACGCCGGCTACCAGGTGGAAGAGGTCACCCCGCCGCTCACCCGTGAAGCTGCGCGCGACGGCGCGTCGTGCCTGTTCGGGGAAATCCAGGCGCTGATGGGCGAAGCGCTGATGGCCTACGGCTCCGACACCATCAAAGGCATCTTCGACAGCTACTTCCAGCTGTTCCCGCCAGCGGTGGGCGAAGACCTTATCAAAGGGCTGGCCAAACGCAGCGCCTACGTCCGCGCCTGGAACGTCTTCATGCAGGACTACCCCCTGGTCCTCACCCCCTTCATGGTCACCCCCACCTTCAAGTGGGACCGGGACGCGGACGGTGTGGAGGGTGCCCGCGAAGTCCTCCAATCGGCAGTCCACGCGGTGGCGATCAACTTCATGGGCCTGCCCGCCGGCAACATCCCGGCAAGCTACAACGACGGCCTTCCGGTGGGCGTACAGATCGTGAGCCGCCGCTTCCGCGAAGATCTCATCCTCGACGCCTGCGAAGCCATCGAGCAGCGCATCGGCGTCATGGCCGAGCGCCTGTTCGCCCGCGAGGCGGCTTGATGAGCCCCGCCCTTGAGGTCGGCTACGACATCCCAGCCGCCGTCGGCATGCGTGAGGCGGACATCGAAACGCCGTGCCTCATCCTCGACCTCGACGCGCTGGAGCGGAACATCGACAAGATGCGCCGCCTCGCCGCCGAGATGGGCGTGGCGCTGCGCGTACACGGCAAGATGCACAAGTCCGCCGACGTCGCCCGCCTCCAGATGGAGCGCGGCGGCGCCTGCGGGATTTGCTGCCAAAAGGTGTCCGAAGCCGAAGCGTTCGTGCGCGCCGGCATCATGGACGTTCTCATCTCCAACGAGGTGCGCGGCGCGGTGAAGGTCGACCGCCTCGCGCGCCTGCCGCTCCTTGGCGCCAAAGTCGGCGTCTGCATCGACGATCTCGCCAACGTCGCCGAACTTGAGGAGGCCGCCGCCCGCCACGGCACGAATTTGCGCTGCCTGGTCGAGATCGATTGCGGCGCCAAGCGCTGCGGCGTCACCTCCACCGCCGACCTCATTGCCATCGCCAAAGCCATCGACGCCGTGCCCCACCTCACCTTCGGCGGCATCCAAGCCTATCAAGGCGCCATGCAGCACTTCGAGCTCGATGCTGACCGCCAGGCCGCCGTCGCCAGCGTCCTCGACATCGTGCGCGACGCCCTCGCTGCCCTCTCTGCCGAGGGCCTGCCTTGCGAAACGGTCACCGGTGCCGGAACCGGCTCTTTCCGCTTCGAGGGCACATCGGGCCTATACACTGAGATCCAATGCGGCTCATACGCATTCATGGACGCCGCCTATGGCAGCATCAAGAACGCCGCCGGCCAGCGGCTCGACGACGGTGATTGGGACTACGCCCTCTTCCTCCTCACCACCGTCATGAGCCACACCAAACCCGACATTGCGGTGTGCGATGCCGGCCTAAAGGTCCAATCCGTCGACAGCGGCCTTCCAACAGTCCACGGCCGCGCCGACATCACAGTGATTGGCTGCTCGGACGAACACGGCAAACTTGCCGATCCCAACAGCGCGCTGAAAGTGCACGACAAGCTGCGACTTATCCCGGGTCACTGCGATCCCACCAACAACATTCACGATTGGTACGTCGGTGTTCGCGGTGGGACCGTAGAAACGCTATGGCCCGTCACGGCACGCGGTAAAGCGTTCTAGAAGCACTCGCCCGCACGCAGATGCGCCGCCGCGCTATTCCGCCGGCGCAACCTCAGCGTCGGGCGCCTTTGCTCTGCCCGCGCCCTGCATCGCCCGCAGCGCCACGTAGAAGACCGGAGTCAGGAACAAGCCAAAGCTCGTCACACCAAGCATCCCGGCGAACACTGCTGTCCCAATTGCTATGCGCATCTCAGCTCCCGGCCCGACGGCGACAAGAAGCGGAATGACCCCCAGAATGAAGGCAAACGCCGTCATCAAAATAGGCCGCAGCCGCAAGCGGCACGCCTCGACCGTCGCATCCACCAGGGACAAGCCCCTGTTCTCCAA
>CAKZYH010000062.1 GCA_937884725.1 uncultured Paracoccaceae bacterium | reverse complement strand
TGCGCACCATCCGCGAAACCCGCGCGTCCACCAACTCCAGCCTCGATGATCCCGTCACGGTGCAGCAAAACGTGCCGCAGGAAGAACTGCCGGAAGGCGGCGAAGGCGCCCAGGCGAGCGAGAACGTCGAACGGCGCGAGGAAATCGCCAACAACGAGATCCCCACCCGGATCGTCCAGCGTGTGCGCGACGGCTTTGCCATCGAACAGCTCTCGGTCGCGGTCCTCATCAACCAAGACCAGCTCGTCACCAACGCTGCCACCGAATTCGGCCGCTCGGTGGAAGAGCAGGTCGCCTAATTTGAAGCCCTGGTGCGCACCGCGGCCGGCTTCAGCGAGGCGCGCGGCGACCAACTGCAAGTCTCCGCCGTGCCGTTCGCCCCGGACGCCACATCGCTGGAACCGCTGCAGCCCCAAGGCGTGCTGGCCATCATCTCCAACCAGCTCGGCACCGTAATCAACGCACTCCTCGTGCTCGTGGTCGCCACCCTGATGATCTGGTTCGGCCTGCGCCCCGCCGTCAAAGCGCTCACCGCCAAGCCAGAGCGTGACCCGATCAACGAGCTTCTCCAAGGCCCCGATGGGGAAGGCGTCGACGCTCCCGAAGAGGAGGAACTCAGCCTCATCGACGGGATCAAGGCCCGCCTCGGCAAAACGCCACAAGCCCGCCTGGAGCAGGTCGTGGACTACGACGAGGAGAAAGCCGCGGAGCTCCTCAAGCAGTGGCTCCTGCAGGGACAGAAGGCATAAATGCCGGCCCTGTCGGAACACCTGCCCACGTTCGGCCAAAGCGAACCCGCCGGCGCCTTCTCGCAAGACGCACTGCGGCGTGCCCTGGCGCCGGCCCTTCCCAAACCAGCCAGCCCCGCTTCAGGGGCTGGCGCGCCCAACGACTCCGCCGTGGGGACGAGCCCCGGCGCCGCCACCTACTTCAAGCCGCTCACCGCCGCGGCGTGGAAGCGCACGTCCCCCAAACAACCGGCGCAGCAACCCCAGCCCGACGCCCAAAGCGACGAAGACGGCCCACACACCGCCCGCGCCGCTGAAACTCACGGCGACACGCAACCAAGATCCCCCCGCCCCGCAGAAGGCTTTGCGGCCCGCATCCCGCACCTCGGGGGCGTCAGCCCGAAGCAAGCCGAGGCCGCAAAAATCGAGGCAGCTGTCGCCAAGGCGCAAGCTGAGGCGGCAGAAGCGCACGCCGAAGCGCTCGAGGCGGTTCGACAAGCAGAGCGGGAACGGGCGGAGGAACGGATTGCTGAAGCGCGGCAGCACTGGGCCGAGCATGAAGCGCACATCCTCCACACCGCACTCGCCGGCATCAAGGACGAGATCATGACCGAGCTGGGCGATGCGGTGGGCGAGGTGTTGGCACCGATCTTTTCAGACGTCTGCACCCACCGCGCCTTAGCCGAGTTTCACACCGCGCTCGGGCCTCTGATGGGCGACACCGGCCCCCCGCTCGTGGACATCACAGCCCCGGCGGACCTTGTCGACGCGCTGCGCGAACGCCTTGGAGACGCATCGCACGTGCGCCTCACCGCGTCCGACACGCCAACCCTGCGGGCCGTCGCGGACGTCACGGTGGTCGAAACCTCTCTTGAGCGCTGGAGCGAGGGCCTCTCACGGGCGCCGACCACAGAGCTGGCCCCGACCGCAGAGCCTGCCGCGAAGCGCGCGTCTGCCCCAGGCGCAGACCCTGCCACAGCCGCGGAGCTTGAGCTTGCGCCAGCCACAGAGCCTGCACCGGACGACGCCCACCACCTGTCCCAACAGCAGGGCGAATCGACCGCTAGCATTGCCGCCGAGGAACCCGCGCTCCCGCCAGACGCGCCCGATCAGCCCGCCCCAGGCCCTCACCAGCTCGCGGTCGAGGACGAAACGGCGACACCGCACGCCAACATCATCGCCCAAGAGCCTCCGGCGTTGACCCCCGACACGTCCACTGCCGATGCGCCCCCAGCGTCCGGCGACAACGACACTTCCGAGGAGCGTTGACATGGCCTTGGGCGAGAACGCCAAGCAAGAAATCATCGTCATCAAGCGCGGCGATGACGTCGAAGAGAAGCGCAAAGGCGGCGTCTGGAAGATCGCTCACGCCGACTTCATGACCGCGATGATGGCGTTTTTCCTCATCATGTGGCTCGTCAATGCCACCGATGACGAGATCAAGCGCTCCATCGCGAACTACTTCAACCCCCTCAACCTGGTGCAGTCCCCAGCCACACGGCCGGGCCTTGAAGAACCCGACCCGGACGCCCCGTCGGATGCGGCCGGCACCAGCAGCGGCGAGGCCACCGGCAGCCCCACCGCCGGCGGGCAAACGCCTGGCGACGGAACCGCGGGCGGCGGCGGCAATGTTGATGAGGGCAATCAAAACATGATGGCCTCCGCCGGCATCCGCCAAGAGACCGACGCCGCAGCCTTCCACGATCCCTACGCCGTCCTCGCGTCCGCCGCCGCTGACCTCGACCCCGAAGACCCGGTGGCCGTCGACGTGCCCCAGTCGACGCTGGGCGAAACTGCCCGCACCCGGCTGAGCGACAATCCACGGGATCCGTTCGACCCCACCTACTGGCAGGACGAAAGCGCTCGCGTATCCATGTCCTTGCGGCCTGGTTCACCCACCGGTGACCCGGCCCAATCTGCGCCCGACGCCACCGCGCGCCGCTCCACCGGCCCCGAAGACACGCCCACCGGCGCTGAAACCACCCTCCTCGCCACAGACGAGCCAGACCTCGAAGTGGTTGCCGAAACAACAGCGGACGTCACCGCGATGACCAACGGTTCGCCCACCACCAGCGTTGGCCCCCAATCGGCCCTGGCGGCGGCGATCCTGGGCCAACTTGATCCCGCGTCAAGCGACGTTCTGCCCGTGGACGCCGACACCGTTGCGCAGCTCGCACCCCAACCTGTGCCGGACCAAATCAACACCGACGCCGCGGCAGGCACTGACGCCGAGGACGATGGCCCCCAAGGCATGAGCCGGAGCGAGCAAGCCGCCGAAGCCGCCAGGGCGCTCGGCGAAGCGCTCGAAGGGGTCACCGCCGAAGTCGCTGTGGAAGCGGGCGAAGAAGCCGTCACCATCTCGCTGATGGACGACGACGCCTTCTCCATGTTCGACGTCGGCTCAGCCTCCCCCACACAGCGCGCCCGTAACCTCTTCCAAACCATCGGCGAAGTCTTGCGTGAGCGCGACGGCCAGGTGGTGGTGCGCGGCCACACCGATGCGCGCCCCTTCACCAGCGGCGGGTCGGACAACTGGGTCCTCAGCTTCGCCCGCGCCCACGCCGCCAAACGGGCGCTGGTGTCGGCAGGAGTCGGCGATGAGCGCATGGTCAGGGTCGAGGGCCTCGCCGACCGTGACCTCGCCGTTCCCGAAGACCCCTTCGCCGACAGCAATCGCCGCATCGAAATTCTCTACGAGCCGACCGGAGAGCGCCCATGAGCTCGAAAATGACCTCGAGCATGAGCTCGAAAACGACCTCAAGCACGACCTCAAGTCGGCCGCGCACCCCCTTGGGCAAGCGCGCAGCGCCGGCCCGCCGCAAACCACTCATGTTTACCGCGATCCTCAACCCCCTCGGGATCAAGGACGAGCCCCCGGCACCACCAAAACCCAAATTCAAGCTCAAGCGACGCCGCGCGCGCGGCCTGCCGTCGCTGACGCCCATCGGCAACAAGCCGGCCAGGCCGTCCCCCCTGTCCCCACTCCCGCAAGTGCGCGTGCGCCGGCCCTTCCCCGAAGTATCGCCCCCTGTCGCGCCCCCCGCAGCAGCAACGCTTGCCGATCTTGCCGCCGGTGCAGACCACCGACCACAGCGTCTTGGTCGCGCTGCGCTGGGGATCGGTGGCCAAGTCTTCGTCGCGTCGCTCGGCGCCATGGCGATGCTGTTCGGCTCGGAATGGTTGATCAGCCAGCCCGCCGCGGCATTCCCCCCGCAAGCCGCCATCTGGACCGACGGAGATGATGAGGTCCGTTTCGCCGAGCCGCGCCCGCTGCCAGCCCTCACGCGCCAACCGCAACCAGAGCCCCAAGCCGCAGCCATAGCGCCCCACGAAACGCCCGCGGACGTCACCCTAACAGCGAGCGCTCCCCCCATCGCGCCGTTGCCGCGCCCCCGGCCCCAGGTCGCCGGTTCTGCTTCTGCCGCCGTTGCTACGACTGCCGCCGCGGCCCGGCCCAGCATCCCCGCCGCCCCCGTGCCCCGCCGGCATCCGACGCGCGTGGTCAGCCTCCCTGCAGATGCACCCACCACGCTAGAGCTCGGCAGCGTGGCTCCCTCCACCACAGTTGCCATCCAGACCCAAGAGCAAGCCTCGCTCACCCCCGTCGATCCGATCACGACCATCCCGCCCTACCGCTTTATGCGCATGATGTCGGCGCTGCAGGACGACATCGCCCGCGGCAGCCAGCAGGCGCTGGAGGCCCAGTCCGCCCTCTCGCGCCGCGCCACGGACGTGTTCGTCGGTGCCCCCGCCGACGCGTGGGAGGACATCCGTAATGTCCGCGCGCTGCTGCAATACAGTTTGGCCGGCGCGGACCCATCCATCGTCTCCGGCGCCCTCCAAAACATCAGCGAGGACCACCCCTGGCAACCCCTCCTGCAAGGCGCGCTCGCCTACAATGAGGGGCGTCAAGGCGACGCTCTCCGCCGCCTCGGTGCGCTCAACATGCTCGAGGTCGATCCCGGTGTGCGCGGCAGCCTCCACCTGGCACTCGCCGCTCTCACCGTCGGCCGCGATCCCAACGAGGCGCTCGAACACCTCGCCGATGCCCGCGCCATCGCCCCCGGCTCTCTGGTCGAGGAAGCCTCGCTGCGCCGGGCCATTCTGATCGCCGGCGAGACGGACGACGCCGAACGCCTCATCGTCCTCACCGGCCGTTACTTGCGCAAATTCCGCGGCTCCATCTACGCCGGCAACTTCCGCCAGCGTTTCGCCTCCTCGCTCACGCGCATGTCCTTCATTCGCGACATCGACGGCTTCGACCGCCTCGACACCTTGCTCGCCGGCCTCAGCGAAGGCGCGCGCACTGAACAATATCTTCTCATCGCCCGCTCTGCCCTGGAGTTCGGCGAGCCCATCGCCGCAGCAGCAGCCGCCAAACGTGCCCTCGTGACGGCCGAGCCCGGCACGCTCGATGAAACCCGCGCGAAGCTCTACGAAGCAGCCGCGCTCGTGGTTGACACCCAAAACACTGTGCGCGCCCGCGAAACGCTCGCCGAAATCAACACCGAGCTGCTCCCCGCGGCCGACGTCGCGCTCCACACCGCGGCGCTGCGCGTCGGCGAGGGCGTGGCCCGCCTGCCGGGCGCTGCCGTCGCCCCCGCCTTCGCCGCCGACTTCAGCGAACCGGCCGACTTCACATCCATCGGCTCAGGCCCGCGCGTAGCGCCCACCGACCCCAACGATCCGTTTGCAGAACCGGGCAACCTCCTCGCCAGCGTCACCGACCAGCTGGCGGCCACCGACGAACTCTTGGAGCAATTTCAATGATCGCCCCAGCCCTTTTGCGCGGTACGCCAACTGGCGGTGATGCGAACGCCGCAGGTGCCACCCCAGGCCAGGGCGCGCCTGGCTTTGACGACGCCATGGCCGCCCTGAAACAGCAGGCCGATGGTAACGCAGCAAAGGGTCGACCCGAAACGTCAAGCCAAGCCGGCGAGAAGCCCACCAACGCACCTGGTTCAGAGCAGCCAGCAGGCCGTCTGCCGATCCAAGGTCAAGCAGGCGCCAACGCGCAACTTGCCGCGCAGCAAAACCTGCCAAAACCTAAGTCCGGCCCCACCATCCTGGCGCCAGACGGCCCCCGCGCCGCAGCGCAGCCGTCGGCCAAAACGTCTGTCAAAGACGCCGCTGCCACGCCGCCGAAGACCAAAGACACCGGCCAAGCCACTCCTGACCTCGCAAAGCCAACCGCCTCCGCGCCAGCGACCCAGCCTCCCACGCAGCCGGTGAGTGTCCCGGTCCGTGAAGCGCTTGCCATGGCGCACGCCGGCCGCATTGAACCGCTCGCCGCCGCCACAGGCCGCCCACAAACCGCTGCCACCGCGGCCTCCATCGCCGCAACCGCCCATCAGCCGGCCGACGCCGACGACGCGCACGCCCAAACCAAATCAGTCACACCGAGCCAGGCGCCCAAGGCCAGCGCACTGACCGCCGACGATCTCAACCAGATCACCGCAAAAACAACGGTCGGACCCGCACCAACCACGCCGCACAAAGCCAAACTGTCTGTTGATATGCCGACAGTCGTTGGATCCAACGCAAGGGTCGATCCTGACCAGGCCGCAGGACCCAGCGCCGGAGAGCCGCTCCCCCTGAGCACCACCCAGTCGACCGGCGTCCAGCAACCACTGCCGGAGCGTCAAACCACCACGGATGGCAATGAGCCCACCACGACCCTTGAGGCTGCCGCCACCGCACAACGGTCCATAACGCTGCCAGCCGCCTCGGTTGCCGACCCGCTGACACAAGACGACGGGGCCCAGCAAACCCGCCTCTGCACACCCCAACCGCCACTCGCCACCGAGCAGCGCCCTGCCCCAAGCCCCG
>CAKZYH010000061.1 GCA_937884725.1 uncultured Paracoccaceae bacterium | reverse complement strand
ATCCGCCAGACGGCGATGACGGCCCTCAACGTCACATCAGGCTTTGGAGCACTCTGATGGCGTTCCTGAAAGGCTCCCGATACGCCGACGTCCAGCGATTTTCCGGCGCATCCGGCTTTAAGGGCGTGCGCGCCCGCCCGATCCCGGAGGCGACGCCGGTTCTGGAGCATGAGGTGTCGCTGAAAGACCGCCTCGATCAGCTCGCCACGGAGTATTACAGCGCGCCGCGCGCCTGGGTCCGACTGTCGGAAGCCAACCTTGAAGAGAACTTCCCCGAAGACCTCCTGTGGGAACAGGACCCCACCGACGAGCTCGGCCGGGAACGCCTCGGCCACGTCATCCTGGTGCCCCGGCGCGAGGAGGAGCGCTGATGGGCGTGCTCGACAATCTCCTCGAGTTTCCCACCCGCAATCCGGCGGCGTGCATCCTGGAGTTCGGCAAGGACCTCACCAACGCGGGCCCGCTGAACGCGCTCGTCAAAACCGTTGAAATCGCCACCAGCCGCACCGACGCTGCCGCAGCGACCATCGTGTTCGAGGACCGCCGCAAGGAAGACGGCGACTACATGGTGGCCGATTCAGGCCTTCTCGCCAGGTGGGAGCCCATCCGCATCTCCGCTGACTTCGGCACAAACCGCGAGGAAATCCTGCGCGGCTACATCACCAAGCTGAAACCGAACTATCCGCCGAGCGGCGGCGAGGTGACGCTCGAGGTGGAGGTCCTCGACGAGTCCGCCCTCCTCGACCGCGCCCACCAGCGCGAGGTCTGGGGCGATGAGGCCGAACTCAGTGACGCCGACATCGTATCCCAGCTCCTCACCGACACGCCCATCGCGCTGAGCGGCGACAGCGGCGCCGGCCAGTCCGGCAAACCCCTCAACCAAGACGGCACCGCCCTCGCCTTCATGCGCAACCGCGCGAGCGCCAACGGCTACGAGCTGATCTTCACGCCCGGCGAAGTCTATTTCGGCGAAAAGCGCCTAGAGGCTGAACCGCAGCCCAAGCTGATGGTCTACGCCGGCACCGCCACCAACACGCTCACCTTCGCCATCGACGATGACGGCAACAAGCCGGACGCGGTGGAATACGAAGTCGCCCCCGCCACCGATGGCGCCGCCGCTGAAACCGAGGTGGTGATGCCGGAAATGCCGCTCCTTGGTGCCGTCGCGGGGGATGCTGAGGGGAGCGATCTCGGCGCCCCGAACATCGAAAAGCTTTCACGCGAAGGCGACGAGGACGCCGCCACCGCCCGCCGCCGCGCCCTCGCAAAAGCGGAAGAAAACGCCTTCAAGCTGCGCGCGACCGGCGAAGTCGACGGTGCACTCTACGGCTACGTCTTGCGCCCCGGCCTCACCGTCAGTGTCGACGGTGTCGGCTCGCGCTACGGCGGCCTCTACTACGTCGACAAGGTGGTCCACCGCTTCTCCGAAGAGGGTTATCGGCAAGCGTTCGAGCTGTTGCGCAACGCCACCGGCGAAGGCACCGGCCTCAGCCCGCCGCAAGGCCCGCTCGCCGCCGCCACCTCCGTCCTCAAAAGCTTGTTTTAGGAGCGCGCCATGGATGATCTGCGCCAACTCCAACGCATCATCGACCGCCAGGACCGCGCCTACCACGGCAAGTATCGTGGCTTCGTGGAGGACACCGCCGACCCCGAAAGCCGCGGCCGGGTAAAGGTCACGGTGCCCTCAGTGCTCGGCACAAAGGTCAGCAGCTGGGCGCTCCCCGCCTTCCCTTATGGCGGCGGCGCCGGCTTCGGGTTCATCGCCGTTCCGCCGGCCGGCTCCCAAGTATTCGTGGAGTTCATCGAGGGCGATATCTCAGTCCCCGTCTGGACGGGCACGTTCTGGCGCACCGCCGAAGAAAAGCCCGAAGAGGTCGCCGACCCCGCCACCTCGAAAGTGCTCAAGACCGAAGCCGGCCACGTCCTCGTCTTCGAGGACGACGACAGCCAGCCCCACGTAACGCTCCGCTCCTCCGCCGACGCCGCCGTCACCATGGACCACAACGGCTCCATGGAACTCACCGGCTCTGACGGCGCCGTCGTCAAACTCGACGCCGAGGCCGGCACGCTCACCATCGAGGATGCCAACGGCAACACCATCGAGATGTCCTCCTCAGGCGTCACCGTCAGCGATGCCAACGGCAACAGCATGGCCATGGAGGGCGGCGGGGTCACCATCGAGAGC
Organism: uncultured Paracoccaceae bacterium; assembly: GCA_937884725.1. Lineage (GTDB taxonomy): Bacteria > Pseudomonadota > Alphaproteobacteria > Rhizobiales > Amorphaceae > Acuticoccus. Next base: position 473 of record CAKZYH010000061.1, on the reverse strand, counting down.
GCCATGGTGACCATCAAGGGCGAAACGGTCGGGATCGGCAGCGACAGCGGTCAGCCGCTCATCAAAGGCCCAGCGCTGCTCACCGCCTTCAACACGCACACCCACAACGCCACCGCCATCGGCGCCCCCACCTCGCCTCCCATGAAGCCGCTCGCCACCGACATCTTCTGCGAAAAAGCAAAGGGGGCCTGAGGTGAAAACGCTGCGGGATAAACGCTTGCCGGCGCAGGACTTCATGGCCTTCCCATTCCGCATGGCCCCTGACGGAGCGCGCCGCGTCTCTCGGCTCGACCACATTCGCCACCAGGTCGAGATGGTCCTCTTCACCAGCCCCGGCGAACGCGTCTTCCGGCCTGAGTTCGCCTTCGGCGCCCGCCAGTTCGTGTTTGAACCCAACCGTGCGCAGCTGTGGGAGTTGGCGCAAAACCGCCTTCTCGCAGCCCTCGCCGAGGCGCTCGCGGGCGAGATCGACC
>CAKZYH010000060.1 GCA_937884725.1 uncultured Paracoccaceae bacterium | reverse complement strand
GCCTGGCGGATCGGCATGCGGCTCGTGCCGTAGCGCTCGGCCAGCGCAAGCTGCCGCAGCGGCGCACCCGGCTTCAGCTGACCAGTTACAATATCGGCCCGCAGAGCATTAGCGGTGCTGGCGGCCGATTGAGCTTGCCTTGGCATGTTTGGCTCCCGTGCGGGTTGGCAGCGCCCCAAGCATCGAATCAGTGATTTTGCGGGATCATCGACCCATAGGGTTGAAATTATCTTAGCTGCATAGCCGCCAGCACGCTCCCGCGTTGGTCAACACGCGACTTTTTCAGCTATCGCGCGGCAAGACTGTTCGACATGCCGATGGAGACTTTAGTGGCAAAGCTGAGCACCGGCGGGATTGTCATCGACGGGTTGATCCCCTGGTCAAAAGGATTTCTCCCCGCCGGCGCAAACCTTGGTGCAGTGCTGGCAAAATTTTCCGACGCCGGCGTTCATCATGTCTCGCTGACGACAGCGTCAGGGTTCGACGATACCCGCACCGCCCTTGAGCGCATTGGCTTTGTCCATGCCGAACTGCGCGCCGCCGGCATTCCCATCGCCAACACGGCAAGCGCCATCCGCACCCATCATGCGCAAGGCCAGCTGTCGGCGGGCATCCATTTCCAATCCGCGACCCCCTACTTTCCCAACCTCGACACGGTCGAGACCTTCGCAGCGCTGGGCGTGCGCCGCGCAATCCTCGCTTACAACCGGGCCAATGTGTTCGCCGACGGCTGCCACGAGCCGCGCAACGCGGGCCTCTCCGACCTTGGCAAAGCGCTGTGCCGTCGCATGGACGCCGCCGGCGTGCGCGTCGACCTCTCCCACTGCGGCGAGCGGACCGCCTTCGACGCGCTGGAGCTTGGCCTCACCACCCCACCCTTCGCATCCCACTCCAACGCCCGGGCGCTGTTCGACCACGAGCGCAACATCTCCGACGACCTCATCAAGGCCATCGCCGAAGCGGGCGGCACGGTGGGGATCAACGGCGTCGGAATCTTCCTCGGCGAGGGCTCGCTCGACCTGCCGGCCGCCATGGCCCGCCACGCGGCCCACATCGCCGACCTCATCGGCGAGGAAAACCTCACGCTCGGCAGCGACTACATGTTCTTGGACGGCAGCGACTTCGGCTTCTACTACGCCAACGCCGCCACCTTCCCAAAAGGCTACCCGCCACCGCCGTGGCAGTTCGCCGGCGCTGCGGAGCTTGCAGCGCTACCGGCAGCGCTCAGCGCGGTGGGCTTCAGTTCCGAAGGCATCCGCGGGCTGATGGGCGAGACCTACCTCGCCCGCGTCGCGCCTGACTAACCAAGAGCAGCGGCCGGTTCAGCCCTTGGCCTTATTGCGTTTGGGGAACGCCACCTTGCAGTGCGCCTCGCAATAAATCCCGTCCGTCTTTGCGCCGCAAAAGCGGAAGTCGTCGCTCGATGGATCGCCAATCGGCCATCGGCACTGACCAGGCTTCAGGTCCAAAAAACTCACGCCGCCTGAGAACGGGACAACGTCAGCCACCGTAACCGGCGCCGGCTCTGGCCGCTCCGCAATCTTCACCGCCGCCGATCCGACCGCCATGACCCGCGGCTGCGCCACCGTGCGCGGCGCGCCGGCACTCGGAGCTCGCGCCGGCGATTTGCGCGCCGCCCGCGAGGGCGTCTTCACGCGGCCCGACAAGCCCAGGCGGTGAATTTTGCCGATCACTGCATTGCGCGACACGCCGCCCAGCGCCCCCGCGATCTGCGAGGCCGACAGCCCCTCTGCCCACATTCGCCGCAGGTCTTCGATCCGCTCGTCCGTCCAGCTCATGGTGTAGCCTTCCACAGTCTATCCACAGGCAACCCACAAGATCTCCCCGCCGAATCCCTCATCGCGCACCCGGATAGGGCGCCGCGATAAAGGCGCTTTGGCGGAACTTGTGGACGGCGGCGTTTCTGTGCCGCGCGCAAAGGAAACCTACAAAACTGCGCGAATCAGCGGCAGAGTCGGCGGACTCACCACGGACTCTAAGATTGCGTTTTCCCCAACCATCGAACATGAAGGCGGCTTCGCAACGCTTTCGCGCGCGAAACTGTGCACAAGTCAGCAAAGGAAATTGAGTCAGCCATGTCTCAGGCCCTGTTCGGAACCTATTCCCGGCCTCCCCTGTCGTTCACGACGGGCGAAGGCGTCTGGCTGAACGGGTCGGACGGGCGACGATACCTGGACTTCGGCGCCGGCATCGCAGTCTCGTCGTGCGGCCACGCCCACCCGCACTTGGTCGCCAAGCTTCAAGAGGCGGCGGCCGGCGTGTGGCACACGTCCAACCTTTACCAGATTCCGGAGTCCGACCGCCTGGCCGAGCGCCTTGTGGAAGCGACCTTCGCCGACCGCGTGTTCTTCTGTAACTCCGGCGCGGAGGCCAACGAAGCCGCGATCAAGACCGCCCGGCGCTATCACTATGTGAACGGCGAGCGGCAGCGCTATCGCATCATCACCATGGAAGGCGCCTTCCACGGCCGCACGCTCGGCACCATCGCCGCCGGCGGCAGCCCCAAATACCTGGAGGGCTTCGGCAAACCGCTCGACGGTTTCGACCAGGTGGAGTTCGGCAACATCGAAGCCGCACGCTCCGCCATCGGGCCGGAGACCGCCGCAATCATGGTGGAGCCCGTCCAGGGCGAATCCGGCATTCGCCCCGTCGACGTTGGAGCGCTGCGTGAACTGCGCGCGCTCGCCGATGCCCACGGCCTCCTCCTCATCTTCGACGAGGTGCAGACGGGCGCCGGCCGCCTCGGCACCCTCTTTGCGTACCAAACCGTCGGCGTCACGCCCGACAT
>CAKZYH010000059.1 GCA_937884725.1 uncultured Paracoccaceae bacterium | reverse complement strand
GCAACGCCGGTGCCCGGCGTGTCGGGCGCGATGGCATGCAAGCCGTCACGCACCAGTGGCCGTGTCGTATAGCGGTCGATGGGGAAAGAATGGACTTCAACCCAGCCCGCGTTGGGTTGAGCCCCCACGAGCGACACGTTGAGCTCCTGCATGCCGTGGCTGCACACCTCGATCCCCGCCTCGGCACAGAGCTTCGCCACCCGCAGGAACGTGGTGATGCCGCCGCAGTTGCCGCTGTCAGGCTGCATGAAGGTCAGCTTCGAGTGCGCCAGCGCATGGCGAAACTCGTGCAGCGTGTGGAGGTTCTCGCCCATCGCAAGCGGCATACCCGTGGCGTCAGCGATGGCCCCATAGCCCGCAAAATCGTCCGGCTCGATGGGCTCCTCAAACCAGGTCAGCTTCAGCGGAGCAAAGGCCTGCGCAGCGGAAATGGCGCCCGCCACGTCGAGCCCATAGTTCGCATCGACCATGAATGCCCGAGAGCCGCCAAGGACGTCGCGAACCGCGGTCGCTCGGGCAAGATCGTCTGGCAGCTCAGGCCGCCCCACCTTGATCTTGACCGCCTCGTACCCCTCACCGACCCAGCCACGGACAGTGTCCACCAGCTTGTCGAGGTCAAAGCCAAGGTCGATGCCGCCGCGATAGCACCGCGCCCGCGCCGAGCGCCCCCCGGCCATCCGCCACAGCGACGCCCCTTCGCGCTTGCCCCGCAAATCCCACAGAGCGATGTCGATGGCCGAGATTGCAAACGAAGCGATCCCACCGCGGCCGACATAGTGAACCCGCCATTGGAGCGCATCGTGAATATCCTCCACTGGCGCGGCGTCCGCCCCCAACAACGCCGGCGCCAAGTCGTGCTCGAGCATGGCTTTGATCGCATGCCCGCCAAAGCCACCGGTATAGGTGTAGCCGGTCCCCTCAAGGCCATCGCTGGTCGCGATCTGAACCGTCATCAGCTCAAAATGCGTGTGGTCGCCATGCTTGGCATCCGACAACACCTCATCAAGCGGAACGCAAAAGAGCTGCGTCTCGACGCGATCGATCCTAGCCACACAATTCTCCTGACGTACCGGCGATCGGAACCGTTGGATCCTAAAAAATCACCGGTTCATCAACCCTCGCACCCGCCTCGGTGAGCAGGAAGTCAAAGTCGCACCCATCATCAGCCTGCATGATGTGCTTCGAGAACATGGCCCCATAGCCGCGCTCGTACCGCGGCGGCGGCGGCACCCATGCCGCACGGCGGGCGGCGAGTTCCTCCTCGCTCACGCGCATCTCTAGCCGCCGGCCAGGCACATCAAGATCGACAATATCGCCGTTGCGCAGCAGCGCCAGCGGCCCACCCACATAAGCCTCCGGGGCCACATGAAGAATGCAGGCGCCGTAGGATGTGCCAGACATGCGCGCGTCCGACATCCGCACCATGTCTCGGATCCCGAGCTTGAGCAGCGCCTTAGGCATGGGGATCATCCCCCACTCCGGCATCCCAGGCCCCCCTTGCGGCCCGGCATTGCGCAGGACGAGGACCGTGTCGGGCGTCATCGGATAGTTCTCATCGTCGATGATGCGCTTCAGCTCTGGATAGCTGTCGGCAACGAGCGCCGGCCCCGAATGCACCCGGAATTTTGGATCGCATGCCGCCGGCTTGATCACCGCACCACCCGGCGCAAGGTTCCCCTTCAGCACCGCGAGCGAGCCCTCATGGTACACCGGGTTGTCGACCGTCCGGATCACGTCGTCATTATAGACCTTGGCCGTCGCAATCCCTTCCGCTAGCGAGCGCCCGGTCACCGTAATCGCCTCGGTGTTCAGCTCGTCGCCGAGGTTCTTCATCAGCGCGCGCAGACCACCCGCGTAGAAGAAATCCTCCATAAGGTAGCCCTTGCCGGTGGGCCGGACATTGGCGATCACCGGCGTCACCCGGCTCGATCGGTCCAAATCGTCCAACCCAAGCGACACACCCGCCCGGCGGGACATGGCAATCAAATGAATGATCGCGTTCGTCGAGCAGCCCGTCGCCATCGCCACGGTGACAGCGTTGTCGACGGACGCGCGCGTGATGATGCGATCCGGCGTCAAGTCTTCCCACACCATGTCGACAATCCGGCGCCCGCACGCCGCCGCCATCCGCTGGTGATTAGAATCGCTTGCAGGGATCGACGAGGCGCCCGGCAGCGTCAGCCCCAGCGCTTCTGCAATGGCCGTCATGGTGCTTGCCGTGCCCATGGTCATGCAGTGGCCGTAGGACCGCGCAATCCCCGCTTCGATTCCCTGCCAGTCCTCGGCCGTGATCGTTCCGGCGCGCCGCTCGTCCCAGTACTTAAACCCGTCCGTCCCCGACCCGAGGATTTTGCCGCCCCAGTTGCCGCGCAGCATCGGACCGGCAGGCAAAAAAATGAACGGGAGCCCCATGGAGATCGCCCCCATGGTGAGCCCTGGTGTGGTCTTGTCGCACCCGCCCATCAGCACCGCGCCATCCACCGGATGGCAGCGCAAAAGCTCCTCGGTCTCCATCGCCAGCATGTTGCGGTAGAGCATGGTTGTGGGCTTGACGAAATTCTCAGACAACGACAGCGCCGGCAGCTCGATGGGCATCCCGCCGGACTGCAGGATGCCGCGCTTAACCCACTCCACGCGGTCCTTAAAGTGAGCGTGGCAGGGCTGGATATCGGACCAGGTGTTGACGACCGCGATGATCGGCCGGCCGACCCAATCCTCCGGCGCGTAGCCCATCTGCATGATGCGCGAACGGTGCCCAAAGGACCGGTGATCGTCCGGCACCATCCACCGGGCAGAGCGCAGGCTGTCGTAGTTCCGTCGCGGCCGTGTCATGGCACCCTCCGTCGCGGCGACCATGCACCGCTCCCTTATCGAAGCCAAGCGTGCGCCGGTCCTGGGCGTCTGCTATCTACGCTCTGCTCAGGGGAGGATTTGACGTGCGATTTGCTGTCCTTACCGCTTTCGTCCTGTTTGCCTTTGGCGCCCATGCGACCGACGGACAGTGGTTCGAGCACCGCTTCGGAGAGCGTCGCGCCTACTTCGGAGACTGGCTCGCTGTCTGTAACAATAGTGGGGCCGGCCAGTGCCGGCTGGTGCAGACAACTGCCGCAGATGCACCCGACTCTAAGTTTTACCGCGTCGCGCTCGTGCTGCTGATGACAAACAACACCTGGATTATGGAGGTATCAAACCGCAACCTTCCGGCGGAGGACATCCGCGATCTGTCGTTCACCATCGATGGCAATGATATCGATGCCAACAAAGACACGTGGAAGGTGGGCAACAATACCACGCCAAACCTTGCCGACACGGTCACGGTGGTGAACCCCGAGCTCATGGACATCATCATGGCGGGAATGCGGGACGGCCTGCACATGAAGGTGAGCTATTTCCCCACTGGCGCTGGCGAGGGGACCTTTACCGTGCCGCTGCAGGGTGTGACGGCCGGAACAGCCGCCATTAAAGCCGTCTACGCCGAGCGCGGCAGTTGACGGGGCCGCCCTCAGCGCGGCGTCAGGCCCATGGTGCTTGACTGGGCGTTGTCGGCACGTTTGCCACGGTTGAGGCCACAGCCTGTGCGCCACACAATGGCTCTATGGCAGGAGAGCGACCAGTGGACCTTACCCAGCAACCCTTCGGCACGCCCGATGGATCTGAATTCGTCGACAATCCAGAGCCGCGCTGTCCGGTGGTGCTCCTCCTCGACACATCCACCTCTATGCACGGCGATAAGATCGAAGCACTCAACGCCGGATTGATGCATTTCCATGAGGAGTTGGCCGCCGACCGCCTGGCCATGAAGCGGGTCGAGGTGGCGACCATTACCTTTGGTCCCGTCCAGGATGAAACGAGCTTCGTCACCGCCGACGCCTTCAATCCACCGACCCTGACAGCAGGCGGCAACACGCCCATGGGTGCCGCTGTCGTCCACGGCGCGGATATCCTGAAGGCGCGCAAGGCTCACTATCGATCCGCCGGCGTCGACTTCTACCGGCCATGGATTTTCCTCATCACCGACGGCGCACCAACCGACAGCATCGCCGCTGCGAAAGCGCGCGTGGCGGAGGGCGAAGCCGGCAAAGAGTTCATGTTCTTCGCCGTCGGCGTCGATGGCGCCGACATGGAGATCCTCACCGACCTTTCCGTCCG
>CAKZYH010000058.1 GCA_937884725.1 uncultured Paracoccaceae bacterium | reverse complement strand
TAGGTGTCGGGCACATCCCCCGGCTGCAGCGGCAACAGTTCTTTGATCGCCTCCATCCCGAGTGCCTCCTCCAGCGCCTGGATGTAGGCGGACAACTTCACTGGGTTGTTGTTGCCAATATTGAAGATGCGGAACGGCGCATTGGAGGAACGAGGATCGGGCGCATCGGGCGACCAATCGGGGTCAGGCTCCGCCACCTGGTCGGACGCACGCACGACGCCCTCCACAATGTCGGCGACATAGGTAAAGTCGCGAGTATGGTTGCCGTGGTTGAATACCTTGATGGCTTCGCCCGCCAAAATCGCTCTGGTGAACGAGAACAACGCCATATCTGGTCGACCCCACGGACCGTAGACAGTGAAGAAACGCAGCCCTGTGGTGGGCAGCCGGAACAAGTGGCTATAGCTGTGGGCCATCAACTCGTTAGCCCGCTTGGTCGCAGCGTAGAACTGCAGCGGGTGGTCCACGCCCTGATGCTCAGAAAAGGGCATTTTCGTATTCGCACCATAAACTGAAGATGTTGACGCATAAGTGAGGTGGTCCACCTCTGTGTATCGGCATGCTTCTAAAATATTGGTGAAAGCTATGACATTTGCTGTGACGTAAGAATGAGGATTGACAAGGCTATACCTTACGCCGGCCTGAGCAGCTAAGTGGATGACCTTGCCGAAATCATGGGTCGCAAAGATCTCATTGACCACAGCTTGACTGGCAAGATCAGCGCGCACAAACTCAAAAGATCCTTGTATCTGCTGCGATTTCTCCACCAGCACGTTGAGACGTGCTTCTTTAATGGTCGGGTCGTAGTAGTCGTTGACTACATCAACGCCTACCACCTGGTCACCCCGCTCCATGAGTGCCATCGCGGTATGAAAGCCGATAAAGCCAGCTGTGCCGGTAACTAGAATTTTCATGGCGTCAGCCGTTTATTGCTCTCGAGGATTCGGAGGAAACGTGCGCTCACAGCCGCCCGTCCGATAAGTCCTTAGCGAACACGCCCTTCACATCAAACACGACCGCGTGTGGGCGGGCGAGCCGGCGGACTTCCGTCGCCCCCAGCTTGGCAAAGTCGCTGTGTGCCACCGCCACCACCACCGCATCATAAACGCCGTAGGCCGGCTGCTCGGTTAAAAGCGTAATGCCGTATTCTGCCCTTGCCTCTTCCGGCGTCACCCATGGGTCCCACACATCCACCTCAGCGTTGAAACCCTTAAACTCGTCGATGATGTCGATTACCCGGCTGTTGCGCAGATCCGGGCAGTTCTCCTTGAAGGTGAGTCCCATAACGAGCACCCGGCTCCCCACCACCGGGAAGCCCCGCCGCAGCATTAGGCGCATGGTGCGTTCCACGACGAAGCGGCCCATGCCGTCGTTGATCCGCCGGCCCGCCAGAATGATTTCCGGGTGATATCCGACCTGCTGCGCGCGGTGGGTAAGGTAGTAGGGGTCGACACCAATACAGTGACCACCCACTAGACCCGGTTTAAAGGGCAGAAAATTCCACTTCGTCCCCGCTGCCTGCAACACCTCTTTGGAATCGAGGCCAAGCTTACGAAAAATCATCGCAAGCTCGTTCATCAGCGCAATGTTGATATCGCGCTGGATGTTCTCAATGACCTTGGCCGCCTCAGCCACCTCAATAGAGCCCGCCGTGTGGGTACCGGCGGTAATGATGGAACCATAAAGCCGGTCCACCGCGTCTGCGATCTCTGGAGTGGAGCCAGCCGTGACCTTGGTAATGGTCGTGAGCCGATGGGCCTTATCGCCGGGGTTTGCCCGCTCTGGGCTGTAGCCAACGAAAAAATCCTTGTTGTATTTTAGCCCCGAGGTACGCTCCAGGATGGGGACACAGACCTGTTCGGTGCAGCCGGGAAAGACAGTGCTTTCATAAATTACGACCGCACCCTTTTTCATGGCCCAGCCAACGGTTTCGGACGCACCAACGAGGAGTTTGAGGTCCGGTCGCTGGGCATCGTCGACGGGGGTAGGAACGGCAACGACAAACACTTCACCCTGGGCAAGGATCCCGA
>CAKZYH010000057.1 GCA_937884725.1 uncultured Paracoccaceae bacterium | reverse complement strand
GTGGATGGGTTGGAGACGGCATCGGCGTTCGAGCTGGCCGCAGACCACGCGCTGGGGCTCGACCCCTATGTTGCTGGCACGTCGGACGAGCTGTTGTCGGCGTGGATCCCGCTGACCCTGGCGGTGAACGCGCTCAACCGCTCGATGGGCCAGCCGGACCTTTATCCCTTCGTCGTCCCGGCGCCCGTCCGCGAAAAGCTTGCGCTCGTGCACGAGCTGGTGCGCAAGCACGCCGTCCAATAGGAGCTTGCCTTCGCGTTAGGCTGCCTTGCGCTGCAGTGCGGCGTCGATCATGGCGCGGGTTTCCGCGACGCCGTAGAGCGCGACGAAGGAGCCGAAGCGGGGGCCTTGTTGCTGGCCGAGGAGCACCTGGTAGAGCGCGCCGAACCATTCGCGAAGATTCTCAAAGTGCGCCTTGCCGACCGCGTAGACCTCGTTCTGAATGGCTTCACCGTCTGCGCCTTCGAGCGGGGCGATGCGCTCCGACAGCTCCATCATAGCGGTGCGCTCCAATGCTGTCGGCTCGCGGAACGCCTTTGTCGGCAGGACGAAATCGCGGTAGTAGGTGAGCGCGTAGCCGACCAGTGCGTCGAGCACTGGTTCGCTCTCCGGCGTTGCGCCCGGCGCGTACCGGCTAATGAAGCCCCACAGCACGGACCGGTCCTGCGCGTTGGACGCTGACACCAGGTTGAGGAGCATCGCGAACGAGACCGGCGATGTCGGCACGCTCGAAGGTGCGCCCTTCACGTGCCAAACGGGGTTTTCGAGCCGGGCTGCTGGGTCGGCGTCGTTGTACTTCTCAGCGAAAGTGTTGAACTCGTCGACGGCCTTCGGGATGACGTCGAAAAACAAGCGCTTGGCAGACTTGGGCTTCTGGAACATGAAGAGCGCTAAGCTCTCCGGAGAGGCGTAGGTGAGCCATTCCTCGACGCTGAGGCCGTTGCCCTTGGTTTTTGAGATTTTCTCCGCGTTCTCGTCCAGGAAAAGCTCGTAGTTGAAGCCCTCGGGCGGGCGGCCGCCGATGGCCTTACAGATCCGGCTCGACTGCTTGACGGATTCGATCAAATCCTTGCCGGCCATCTCGTAGTCGACGCCGAGCGCCGCCCAGCGCATGGCCCAATCCGGCTTCCACTGGAGCTTAACCGCGCCGCCGGTGACGGGCGTTTCAAACTGCTCGCCCGAGTCAGGGTCGCGCCACACCACGGTGCCGGCGTCGGGCCGTACCTCGTCCATCGGCACCTGCATGACGATGCGCGTTTTGGGATGGATGGGGAGAAACGGCGAGTAGGTGGCTCGCCGCTCCGGCCCCAGCGTCGGCAGCATGATCTTCATCACCGCGTCGTAGGCCCGAAGGGTCGCGAGCAGCGCCTCGTCGAACCGGCCGGACGTGTAGGTCTCAGTGCTCGACATGAAGGTGTAGTCGAACCCGAAATCATCCAAAAAGCCGCGCAGGCGGGCGTTGTTGTGGTGGGCGAAGCTCTCGTGGGTGCCGAACGGGTCGGGCACCTCCGTGAGAGGGCGGCCGATGAACGCCTCCAACTTTTCTGCGTTGGGCAGGTTCCCGGGGATTTTGCGCATCCCGTCCATATCGTCGGAGAAGGCGATGAGCTGAGTGGGGATCTCGCCGCCGGTCAGCGCCTCGAACGCGCGGCGCACCATTGTGGTGCGCGCCACCTCGCCGAATGTGCCGATATGGGGCAGGCCCGACGGGCCGTAGCCGGTTTCGAACACGACAGGGCCGTCCTTGCCGCTGCTGCCGAGGCGCGCGACGACTTTGCGCGCTTCCTCGAATGGCCAGGCTTTTGCCGCCGCCGCGATGGTGCGATCCACAAGCTCGGCCATGTTTTTCATCTCCTCTTGCTCCCCACGATCAATCCCAGGGGGGAAACCAACCTCGGGCGTAGCACCACCTCGCCTGTGATGCTAAGTGCGCCAGCGCAGCGCCGCTTGTATGAGGTTATCCATGGAAAAGCCCATCTCCCACCACGAAGCCCTGGTGTTTGCCATGGTCACCATGTCGGCGGTGGATCGCACCATGTCCGACGCGGAATTGCGCAGAATTGGTGAATTGGTGGACCGCCTTCCGGTCTTCAACGATTTCGATGCAGAGCGGCTAGTTGGCTTGGCCGAAACCTGCGGCGAGATTTTGCAGGAAGACGATGGGCTCGACACGGTCCTGTCGCTGATTGCCGACTGCCTGCCAAAACACCTTTACGAGACGGCCTATGCGCTCGCGGTTGAGGTGGCGGCGGCAGATTTGCGCATTCAGAAAGAGGAGCTTCGGCTTCTTGCGATGATGCGGGATGCGTTGGACTTGGAGAAGCTTGTCGTCAGCGCCATCGAGCGCGGCGCGCAGGCCCGCCACCGCAGGCTCTAACGGGCTGGGCTTCCAACCGGCCTAATTGAGGGTCGGCGTTTCGCCCGGCAGGTCCAGCGAAAAGGCGGGGATGGCAACGCGGAAACGCTCGCCATCGTCGTCTTCCATCTCGTACTCGCCGCGCATGATCCCCGAAGGCGTGCGCAGCGGGCAGCCCGATGTGTAGGAAAATGTTTCGCCGGGGAGCAGAATTGGCTGTTCGCCGACAACGCCAGGGCCGTCCACCTCTTCGGTGAACCCCGTGGCATCTGTGATGCGCCAGTGCCGGCTGCGAAGCCGAACTGTGTGTGCGCCGCCATTGCGAATGTCGATTTGGTAAGCCCAGACAAAGCGGCGTTCTTTCGGATCAGAGTGCTCCGGCAAAAAGCTCGGCCTCACTGATACCTGAATGGCGTATGTGGTCGAGCTGTACACGAGAGCGTTATCCTTTTTCCTGCGGACGATACGCCGTGCAGTTCGCGTCACTGATCTGGTTTGCGCGCATGAGGAACAATAACCTGTTTTCCCAGCGGCGGATACCGAAATTCGGCGCCACACGCTGTGCTATGCCGATCTCATGTTCGATTCTCGCCTGCGACCCCTGATTGATCCACCGCTCAACCTGATCGCGAGTGCGCTTGGGCGAACGCCGATCACCGCCAACGCGGTGAGTATTTTGGGCCTCGGGCTGGCGGGTCTGGCGCTGATGTCGATTGCAATGGGGTGGTTTGCACTTGCCCTGACACTGATTGTCGCAAATCGCTTGATGGACGGGCTCGATGGTGCAGTCGCACGCGTCCGGGGGAGCACCGAACTCGGCGGCTACTACGACATCGTGTTCGATTTTCTGTTCTACGGCGCCGTGCCGCTGGGGTTCGCACTCTACGATCCGGCGGCGAACGCGCTGCCCGCTGCGGTGCTGCTGGCGGCGTTTTACGCGAACGGCGCCACCTTTCTAGGCTTTAGCGCCATAGCCGCCAAACTTGGCCTGTCGACGGACGTGCAGGGCAAAAAGTCGATCTACTATTTCGCCGGAATCGCTGAGGGGGCTGAGACGATCGCCGTTTTCATCGCCTTTTGCCTGTTGCCAGACTGGTTCTATGCGATCGCCTATGGCTTCGCGGCGCTCTGCTTTGCATCGGCAGCGACGCGCATTATCGCCGTTCGCGATGTTTTGAAGGATCGCTAGCGCATGCAGACCCTCATCCCCGGCTTTTCTGTGGACATGGTCGGCGAGGGCGCGGATGCGCTGTGCCTTGCGCGCGGCGGCGATGGCGCGCCTCTCGTCCTGCTGCACGGCTTTCCGCAAAGCCACGCCATGTTCCACAAGATTGCGCCGGAGCTCGCAAAGCGTTTCTCAGTCTTTGCCTTCGACCTGCCTGGCTACGGCGCGTCAGCCGCTCCTGATGCGGGGCCGGCACGTTATTCCAAGCGGCGGATGGCCAGCGATATCGTTGCTGCGATGGGGGCGCTGGGGGTGGAGCGTTTTCTCCTATGCGGACACGATCGCGGCGGGCGCGTTGGTTATCGCATGGCGCTCGATCATCCCGACAAAGTGGCGGCCTTAGCCGTCCTCGACATCGTGCCGACAGGCGCCCTGTGGGCCGCGATGAAGGCGCCGATGGCCATGAAATACTATCACTGGGCCTTCCTGGCGCAGCCTGACGGCTTGCCGGAGCGGCTCGTTGGCGCTGATCCCGAGTTTTTCCTGCGGCACAAACTGGGCGCCTACTCGAAGGGCGGCGACCTGAGCATCTTCGATCCCGCGGCGTTTGGAGAGTATATCGCAGCGTTCTCACAGCCTGAGCGGCTCAAAGCCATGTGCGATGACTATCGCGCCGGCTCCACCATCGACGATGAGCACGACCGCGCGACCATCGCGGCGGGCGCGAAAGTGACCCAACCGACCCTTGTGCTGTGGGGGGCAGGTGCGCCTATGGCTGAAGCGCAAGCCGTCACACCACTGGATGTCTGGCGCGACTGGGCGACTAATGTGCGCGGGCAGGGCCTAAACTGCGGTCACTATCTTTGCGAGGAGGCGCCCGAGGAAACCCTCGCCGCGCTCATGCCGTTCTTGGAAGAGCATCGGGATTTTTGACCGCCGGACTGCGTTTCTGGCGGAAAAAGTTGCGCAGAAGTTCCGCGGCTGCGGTTTCCGATATGCCGCCGTAGACTTCAGGCGTGTGGTGGATCGTGGGCTGCTGAAAGAGGCAGGGCCCGTGTTCGACCGCGCCGCCCTTGGGGTCGAACGCTGCGAAATACAGCCGTGCAATCCTTGCATGAGCAATCGCACCGGCACACATGGCGCAAGGCTCCAGCGTCACGTATAGATCGCAGCCGCTGAGCCGCATCGTGCCAAGCGCACGCGCGGCAGTACGCAGGGCCACAATTTCCGCATGGGCGGTTGGATCATGATCGCGCAGCATGCGGTTTGCGCCGGTCGCGATGATCTGCCCCGCCTGAACAACGACCGCGCCGACGGGCACTTCCCCGGCCGCGCCCGCATCCTCGGCAACGGCCAACGCTGCGGCCATGAATGACATTTGAGAGGCTCCTACCAATGCCCGAGCGCCCGAGCGCTACGCCCCTAGACCCCGAGGCCGACGCGCCCGGCACCATGACGAGCGGGGAAGCGGAAGCCAACCCGGCTGCGGCAGAAGGTGTTCAAGCGGCAGAGGCTGCCGAGCCTAACGATGCGCCCAAGCAGGAGCGCATTGCAAAAGTCATTGCCCGCGCTGGCGTGGCATCGCGCCGACAGGCCGAGGCGCTGATCGAAGAGGGCCGGGTGAAGGTGAACGGCGAAATGCTGCTGACGCCGGCATTCACCGTGTCGGCCGATGATGCCATCACTGTAGACGGTGCGCCGCTGCCCACAAAGCTGCGCACCCGGGCGTTTTTGTTTCACAAGCCACGCGGCCTTGTGACCACCAATCACGACCCCGATGGTCGCCCGACGATCTTTGATTCGCTGCCGTCCTCGTTGCCGCGCGTGGTGACAGTCGGCCGTCTCGATATCAACACCGAGGGCCTTCTCATTGTCACCAACGATGGTGGGCTGGCGCGGATCCTGGAGCTGCCGGCGACGGGCTGGACGCGCAAATATCGGGTGCGGGTTCACGGCGCTGTCGACGAGGCCGCGCTGAAGGACCTGCGGGAAGGCACTGCCGTCGATGGCGTGCTCTACGGGCCGATTGAGGCCAAGGTTGATCGGGCGGGCGACAACTCGTGGCTCACCGTGTCGCTGACTGAGGGCAAAAACCGCGAGATTAAGGTCGTGCTCGGCGCGCTGGGGCTTCAGGTGACGCGGCTGATCCGCGTGTCCTTCGGGCCGTTTCAGCTGGGTGACCTGCCGCGCGGCGAGGTGAAAGAAATCCCGACGCGGCTTTTGAAGGATCAACTGGGGCCTCGTCTGACAGCCGAAGCTGAGGCCGATTTTGATTCCCCGGTGACGGCTTCGTCGCCCCGTGCCACGCCTCGGCGAAAACCGCGCGACAGCGGTGGTCCGCGACGCGAGGAGCGACCGAACCGTCCGCGTGATGGCGGGGACCGGCAGCGTGGCCGCAGTTTCGGCGATGGCGAACGGCCACGGTTTGGCGGGCGCGGCGATGACCGGGGCGACCGTGATCGTGGCGGCCGTGACCGCGATGGCGGGCGTAACTTTGGCGATCGGCCCGCTCAGCGGTTTGACCGGCGAGAGGATCGGGACGACCGGTCCGCTCCTCGCGGAGACCGGCAGCGGTTTGGCGGGCGCGGCGATGATCGCGGCGGTCGTGACCGCGATGGCGGGCGCAGCTTTGGTGATCGGCCTCCACAGCGGTTTGACCGGCGAGAGGATCGGGACGACCGGTCCGCTCCTCGCGGAGACC
>CAKZYH010000056.1 GCA_937884725.1 uncultured Paracoccaceae bacterium | reverse complement strand
GCCTCTCCAAAGCTTGCCGAAAACCCCTCCGGCAGTTGAACCAGCGCGCGCTGGATGCCGAGCACTGTGCCCACAAACCCGAGCACCGGCAAAAGCGCGATCAGCGTGCGCAGGTAGCGCCGGCGCCCCGCCGCCGCGAAGCCGAACGCCTCCGACAGCGGCGAACCTGAGCCAAGCGGCGGCGCCGGCCGCTCGCTGAGCGCTGCCACGATCAAGACGCCGCACAGCGCCGCCAGCACCACGAGCCCCCCATGCACCGGCGTCTTCACCAGCCACACAGCATCGCTCAAGGACCCGAACAGCTCGGCGGCGGTGAACGCGAGGCATAGGGCGAACACCGTCACGCCGATGGTGTAGGCCCCGGTGGACAAAAGCGTTCGGGCAATCCGCTCCACATCGCCGCTTGCCACGACGAGCCCGCTCCACGACGGATCACGCGCGGGCCGCGTCTCAGCAAGGCTCGACAGATCGTCGAGCGCACGGCCCGCGGCGAGCGCCACCACAATGAGTGGCCACGGCTTAAACATGGCAAAGCCCTCGGCAACCGCGAGCGCGTCGGCGGCATGGCCCACAAAAGGGGTCAGCGCAAAGAACGCGACCAGCAGAACCAGCAGCGCAATCGCAAGGCGCAGTATCAAAACGCCTCGGGACGCGAACAGCACCGCCACCGGCGCAGCGGGCGCAGCAACCGCCAATAGCGCGCGCAGCGCCGAGTTCTCAACGGTCCCCATCGCCAATGAGAACGCGACAAGCACTCCAGCGATCAGGGCGAAAAGGCTGGCTCTCACCGCCAACATGCGCCGTGTGGAGGCCACCGCCTCAGGTGTGGCAAGCCCCTCGCTCATGCCTCGGCCGAGTCTAGTTCGCGGAAGGTCATGAGACCTTGATGCGCTCAAGGGGCTGCACGTTGACGGTTGGACTAAGCTCCTGGAACGACAGGACCGGCAGCTCCGGGAAGTCGCGCTCCACCATCTTGCGCATGAACCGGCGGATATCCATCGCCGTCAGCACCACAGGCGTCAGCGTGTGGCGCGAGAGGTCGCCCGCCGAGCGCTTCAGCGCATCAATAAAGCGAGCATGGAAGTCGGGCGACAGCGCAAGATAGGTCGCGCCAGCAGTCTGCCGGACGGCGGCCCGCACCTCGTCCTCAATCTCCTTATCGAGAAGGTAGGCGGGAATAACGTTCTGCCCGCCGGAGAACTTGTGCGTGATGTAGCGGTTGAGCGCACCGCGCACATGTTCGGTGAGCATGATGGGGTCCTTCTCCTTTTGCCCCCACTCCACTAGCGCCTGCAGAATCGTGCGCATGTCCCGCACCGATATCTCCTCGCCCACCAAACGCTGCATCACGTCCGTGATGGTAATGAGGGGGAGCGCGCGCGTTGCCTCACGCACCAACTCGGCAAAGTTCTTCTCCATCTGGTTCATGAGATACATGGTCTCCTGAACCCCAACGAACTCGCCCGCATGGTTCTTCAGAACATGCGCCAGGTGGTAGGTGAGCATGCTCGGCAGCGTCATGATCTGAATGCCGGTCTCCTCCACCGCGGCAAGGTGCTGGGCATGGACCCAAAGGCTCGGCGTGTGGGGCAAGAAGTCGTCGCCACGCTCGTAAGGAATGCCGAACATTTTAAGGTTCGCATCGCTCTCACGCACGATGAAATGGTCTTCGCGCGCGCTGCCCCGCGCCACCGGGATCTCGTTGACAAGAATACGGTATTCGCCGGTCGGCAAGTTCTCGTTGATCCTGAGGTGGATTCCCGGAAACGGCACGCCGAGATCGAAGTAAAGGGCGCGGCGCACACGGGCCACCTCGCGGTCGAGCCGCTCGGGTCTGATCGCCGACCGCACAGACGCGGAGATGTCGACCATGAGAGGAACGGTCATGGCGAACGTGACCGGCTCGACCGGGCGGGTGTCCTCCTCAACAGCCGGGAAGGAGGGCACGCTCCCGGCCGGCGCCACGGCCGCAGCCAGCGCCGGCATGTCCTGTCGCGAGGCATCGCGCACCTTGGAGGCACCCCGTCGCGCCATGAAGAAGCCGCCAAGCCCGCAGACTGCGGCAAGCATCAAGAACACAATCGTCGGGAAGCCGGGGATCAGCGCGAAGCCCAGCAAGATGCCGCCAGCGATCATCAGCGCCTTGGGCTCGTTGATGAGCTGCCCGGCAATGTCGGAGCCAAGGTTCTGGTTGTCGTCGGAGGTGACACGCGTGACGATGAAGCCGGCAGTGATGGAGATGAAAAGCGCCGGGATCTGCGCCACCAAACCATCGCCGATGGTGAGGATCGCATAAATGCCCGCCGCCTCGCCCGCCGACATCCCCTGCTGGGTCATGCCGATGGTAATGCCGCCGATGATGTTGACGGCGATAATGATGAGCCCGGCGATGGCGTCGCCCTTCACGAACTTCATCGCGCCGTCCATCGCGCCGTAAAGCTGACTCTCCTTCTCCAGTTTACTGCGGCGCTTCTTGGCTTCGTCCATGTCGATCATGCCGGCGCGCATATCCGAATCGATGGACATCTGCTTGCCCGGCATCGCATCGAGCGAGAAGCGCGCCGACACCTCCGCCACACGCTCCGACCCCTTCGTGATCACCATGAAATTCACGATGGTCAGGATCAGGAAGATCACAGCACCCACGACGAGGTTGCCGGCCACCACGAACTCGCCAAACGTCCTCACGATCTCACCGGCGTCCGCCTGCAGCAGGATGAGGCGCGTTGTGGTGATGGAGAGGGCGAGCCGGAAGAGCGTCGTCAGAAGCAGAATTGAGGGAAACGCAGAAAAGGCGACCACATCGGACAAATAAATCGCCACCATCAACAGAATAGCCGAGATCGACAGGTTAATGCCGATCAACACGTCCACCAGAAAGGTGGGCAGCGGCAAGATCATCATGAAGACGATGGAGATCAACAAAAACGCAAGAATAACGTCGTTGCGTTTGGAGATCTGACTGAGGGCGCGTGTCAGCATACCGACCGGGACCTTTGGTTCTTTCGCGCGTGTCGCCCAGCTGTCATCCACCGTTTGGTGAGGCGCCCCAGTGTTGCCTGACACCCGCCGCACAGAAAAAACGCGCTGTTACTCGGTCATCGCCCGACACGTCGGGCCAGCCAAGGATACTGCCGTGACGACTTTTCATTCCCCGCCGCCTAGCTCGCCAAACGATTTGATCGGATCACAGGACATTCGCTTGCTTGCCGAGATCGGCTTTCTGGCGCTCTCGAAAGGCATGCATGCGGAGGCGGAGGCGATTTTCGACGGCATCGCCGTCGTCCGCCCCGACCAAGAGGTGAGCTTCATCGGAAGGGGTCTTGTGGCGCTCGCAAGGGGCGATGCCCACGCCGCGGTCGCGATCCTCCGCCAAGGCCCCAAGACCGACGCGGTGGCGACCTATCTCGCCCTCGCCCTCGCCAGAACCGGGGAGAGGGACGCCGCCAAGGAGCAGCTTGAGGACGTCGCCGACATGGCGAGCGACCCAACCTTCGCCACCGCGGCGCGGCACATCGCGGCCGAGATCTGATCCGGCGCCGCGCGCGTGTCGCGCCCGATCTTGAGGGCGTGCTCGTCCTCTCACGCGCGGTGCTTTTCATTTTGAACCGCTCGGTCCGTCGCACCGACAGAAGCTGAGAGAACCGACGGATCGCGCGCTGTGTCAGAGGGCACATGCCCCTCACCACGGTTCGACTTCTATGCCGGAGCGGCGGCCAGGTTCCGCTCGTACGCTTTGTCGAAGACGTCTTGTTCTTCGCGAAGACTAGGACGGAGGGTCCCATCGGATGAGCATGACTATCGCAGCCGCTCAGGCACCAGCACTCACGATGGACAGCGGTGTCACACCAGCGCAAGCCCCTGGCGCGAACCCGCCGGGAGCGCCCGACGCCAACGACCGGGTCGAGCGGTTCCGCCAAATCTTCAACGAGGCGGTGGATGCTGAGCGCGCAGCGCAGGGTCCCACAGCGCCCGAACGCCAGCGCGCCATCGATACGCTGGGCCTCAACGCGGTCGCCGCAGACGGGGTTCGCACAGGCGACGGGATCCTCGGCGGATTGTCAGCGCTCCGCGGCGTCTTCGATGCCCAGCAGGCCCGCGTCAACGAGGTGCTCTCCACAGAGTCCATCGGTGGCACGGCGGCAGCGTCCGCCACCCTGATGGCCGCGCAGTTTGAGCTCGTCCAGTACACCATGCTGGTGGACGTGACGTCCAAGTTGACCGGCAAAGCCACCCAATCCGTTGACACCTTGATTAAGGGGCAGTGAGCTTGATCCGCCCCCTGCTCCTCCGTTCTTTGCGCACGCGCTGTCGTGCCAGCCGCGCCGGCGGTGTGTGATGGGGTCCGCTCGCACCAAGATAACGGCACTGGCGCGTTGTCTTGCCATGTGTGCCGCGCTGCTCCTCGCAGCGTGCCAGAGCGAGCTATACTCAAACATTACTGAGAGCGAAGCCAACGAAATGCTCGCCGTACTGCTGCAGCATGGTCTTGGCGCGCGGAAAACGGCCGCCGGCGACGAACGGTTCAACATATCGGTCAGTGAAGACGAAGTTCTGCGCGCACTGCAGGTGCTGCGTGAGGCGGGTCTTCCGCGAACGCAGCGCTCTACCATGGGTCAAGTGTTCGCAAGGTCAGGCATCGTCTCCTCACCGTTCGAGGAGCGTATTCGCTTCGTCTACGCGCTCGGCGAAGAGGTGTCCGGCACACTCGAGCAGATCGACGGCGTGCTCGCCGCACGGGTTCACATCGTGCTGCCGGAAGAGCCGGAGCTAGGCCAAGAGCTGCGCCCATCCTCGGCAGCGGTCTTCTTAAAGCAAAGGTCAAACACCGACCTCGACTTTCTGATCCCGCAAGTGCGCAGGCTGGTCTCGAACGCCATTGAGGGCGTCGACTACGAGCAGGTGTCGGTGACACTCGTCGAAGCCCAACCCTTCGACAGCCCAGTGTCTGTACAGACCGCGGCGTTGAGCGAGGTTCTGCCCGGCTTAGAAGTGCACGCCTCAAGCGTGCGCCTCCTCTACCTGATCGCCGCCGGCCTGTTGTCACTGCTTGTCCTTTCCATTGCCGGCAACGCCATCCTCGCTATGCGCGTCATGCGCAAGCGCGGTGCGCCGCCCAAGGCGATGCCATGACCGAGGCCGCGATCCCCCAATCGGCCCTTGTCGTCGGCCGCCTTGCCCGCCTCTTCCTCGACTGCACGTCCGGCGTTGCGCCCGACCGATGCGGCGTTGGCCCATTCGCGCCCGACAGGGTCGCGGCGATGGCGCCGGCGGCCAGGTCCGC
>CAKZYH010000055.1 GCA_937884725.1 uncultured Paracoccaceae bacterium | reverse complement strand
ACGACCTTGCCGCATCGATCAGCGCCCACGGCATCATGCAGCCCATCGTGGTGCGTGAGGTCGCGGGTCAATACGAGATCATCGCCGGCGAACGCCGCTGGCGCGCAGCCCAGCGCGCGGGGCTCCACACCGTCCCCGTGACCATCCGCGAGGTCTCGGATGGCGATGCGCTCCAAATGGCGATCATCGAAAATGTCCAACGCGCTGACCTCAACGCGGTCGAAGAAGCGCGCGGCTACAAGCAGCTCGTCGATGAGTTCGGGCACAGCCACGACGAGATCGCCAAGACCATCGGGAAAAGCCGCAGCCATGTGGCGAACACCGTCCGGCTCCTGAACCTGCCGCCTTCGGTGCAGGCAAGCGTCGCAGACGGCAGCCTATCGCCGGGTCACGCCCGCGCGCTCCTCGGCTCATCCGATCCGGAAGCCGCCGCCGATGCCGTCAACGCACGCGGCCTAACCGTCCGCGCCACCGAGGCCTTGGTCGCCGCCGAAAACATCCAGCGCCCCGCCGGCGCACCACCCATCGAAAACGCCGACACGCGCGCCCTCGTCAAGCGGCTCAGCGAAACGCTGGGGCTAAAGGTGTCAGTCAGCGCAAAGGCCGACGAAAGCGGTTCGCTGACGATCAAGTATACAACGCTTGAGCAGCTCGACTCCGTCTGCGCCAAACTCGGTGTCAGCTAGCCGTCCGCTCGATTTTGGGTCAGCCCGTCACCCGCGCTGACCCAAATAACACGATCAAGAGCAAAGGGTTAGTTCTTGAACACGCCCGCCGGCTTCTGCCAACGAAGCCGGACATATTCAAGGCCGCCAGCGACGTTCGCACCGAGCTGACCCTGCAACGACACCGGGATGAGGTTGATAGACTTGTCGAACCCGCCGACGAGCACGTTTGCCCCCAGCCCAACCCCGAAGGTGGCCTCAGCGCCAACGCCGTAATACCGGCCCTCGAGCGCACCAGGTTCCATGCGTGAGGTCGGTGCAAACACCGCCCAAACGAGCTTGCCCTCGGCGGTCGCCCCAGCATCCAGCCCGATCTTCGTGGTCGAGCCGAGATAGGTCTCGTCCGGGGCCGCGTTGCCGTTGAAGAAACACGTCATCGTTTTGCGCGAGCCGACGATCAGGCCAATGCCCCCATCAAGGTCGCAGGTGAGGAGCCCAACGCGCACACCGGCGTTGGCGGCAGCTGGTGTCACAGCAGCCGGGGCGACAAAAGCCAGAACAGCGAGAAGAGCGAAAGCGCGCGCGAGCATTGTATGCCTCCAAATCGACGCGACGGGCCATAGAAGGCCATCATGGCGCCATAAAGGCACCGGCGGTCGTCCCAATGTAGACGAACACTTCGCGAGTGTAAGTGCCCGCGAAGCAGGCCTGCCGGCAAGGTACTCCGCCGGCAACGCCCAACATATTGAATCTAAACTGACTTATCGGATTAACCGATAGTTCACGTTGTGGTTTCCGGCGAACCCTTAGCGCACGTTCCCGCAGAACCGCTGGATCCGCTTGCACGCTTCTTCCAGCGCCTCGGTGGACGTGGCGTAGGAAATGCGAAAATGCGGAGCAAGACCAAACGCCGAGCCTTGGACAACCGCAACGCCTTCCGCATCCAAAAGCTCGCTCACAAAAGCCTCGTCGCTGTCGATGGCATTGCCCGACGGCGCACTCTTGCCGATCACGCCAGCACAGCTCGGATAAACGTAGAACGCACCCTCCGGCGTCGGGCAGTGAATGCCGTTCGCCTGGTTCAGCATCGACACGACCAAGTCCCGCCGCTCTTTGAACACGACGTTGTTGGCCGGAATGTGCTCCTGCGTCCCGCTCAGCGCTTCCACCGCAGCCCACTGTGAAATGGACGACGGGTTCGAGGTCGACTGCGACTGGATTTTTGCCATCGCCTTGATGAGGTGCGCAGGACCGCCAGCGTAGCCAATCCGCCAACCGGGCATGGCGTAGGCCTTCGACACGCCGTTCACGGTCAGGATACGATCCTTCAGCTCAGGCGCCACCTGAGCCGCGGTAAAGAACACGAAGTCGTCGTAGACGAGGTGCTCATACATGTCGTCGGTCATGATCCAGACGTGCTCATGCCGGGCGACCACATCGGTCAGCGCCTTCATCTCCTCGCGGGTGTAGGCCGCGCCGCTGGGGTTGGACGGTGAGTTCAGGATCACCCACTTCGTCTTGGGCGTAATCGCCGCTTCCAGCGCACCCGGCATCAGCTTGAAGCCGTCCTCAGCCTTCGCGACCACCTCAACCGGCGTGCCGCCGGCCAGAAGCACCATGTCCGGATAGCTCACCCAATAGGGCGCCGGCACGATCACCTCGTCGCCGGGGTTCATCGTCGCCATCAGCGCGTTGTAAAGCACCTGCTTGCCGCCCGTGCCCACCGAGATTTCTGCAGGCGAATAGGCCAGCTCGTTCTCGCGCGCGAACTTCTCGCTGATCGCCTGCTTCAGCTCCGGCAGGCCGTCCACGGCGGTGTACTTGGTCTTGCCGTCCTGGATCGCTTTGATCGCCGCGTCTTTGACGTTTTGCGGCGTATCGAAGTCTGGTTCGCCAGCACCGAGGCCAATCACGTCACG
>CAKZYH010000054.1 GCA_937884725.1 uncultured Paracoccaceae bacterium | reverse complement strand
TTTCGGACCTGCTTTACCGGTATTTTGATCCGAGTGCGAAGTGAGCGGTCCGCGTGCGTTTCAGCTGGGACGAGAAGAAGCGAGCGCCCTGGAAGAGCGATGGTGTTTTGAGCAGTCAACCCGAGGTGAAGTTCATGGCTAAAGGAATGTGGCTCGAACATCCTGACGGACAGGAACAAGCCGAAGAGCTCGCGCGGGAGCTGCGGTCTGTCCTAGATAACCTGCCTGAGGGCAAGGAGCGCAAAGCAGTGCGGGACGCAGCCGCATTTCTGGGCGCCATTTCGGATCCCGATAATCCGCCGCTCACCACTGCCGAACTCGCCACCGGCCGCCCGGCGCACCTCAAGATCAACTCTTGACCGACCTCGCTGCCCCGCCGCCGCGCGCTGAGCCGGCGCCCGCTGAGAGCTGGCTCAACACCGATACGCCGCAGAGCCGGCTGCAAGCGCGGGCTGTGGCGCTTTATGCGGGGTGGCGCAAGTTGCGCTCCAACCATCTGGCGATGTTGGGGCTTGGCATTATGCTGGCGCTGGTGCTGATGGCGGCCTTCGCCCCATACCTCGCGCCGCACGATCCGTTTACCCAAAACCTTGCCAACCGCCTGCAGCCCATCGGCTCGCCGGGGCATCTTTTGGGCACCGATAGCCTTGGCCGGGATATCCTGTCGCGCATCATCTACGGCTCGCGCATCACGCTGTACATCGTCGGGCTCGTGGCGCTTATTGCGCCGGTGGCGGGGCTGATTGTCGGGACCGTGGCGGGCTACTTGGGCGGCATCGCGGACGTGGTGCTGATGCGCATCACCGACATTTTCCTCGCCTTTCCGCGGCTTGTGCTGGCGCTCGCCTTTGTGGCGGCACTGGGCGCTGGGATTGAGAACGCTGTGATTGCGATCTCGCTGACCGCCTGGCCGCCTTATGCCCGGATTGCGCGGGCCGAGACGCTGACGATCCGCTCGTCGGACTATATCAGCGCTATTCGGATCCAGGGCGCTGGGCCGGTGCGGATTATCACCAAGCACATTTGGCCCTTGTGCATTTCGTCGCTGATCGTGCGGGTGACGCTCGATATGGCGGGGATCATCCTCGCCGCGGCGGGGCTTGGCTTTTTGGGGCTCGGCGCGCAGCCGCCCTCGCCCGAATGGGGGGCGATGATTTCGGAGGGGCGCAAGTTCATCCTCGACCACTGGTGGGTGGCGACCGTGCCGGGGCTCGCGATTTTCACCGTCTCGCTGGCGTTCAACCTGTTGGGGGATGGCCTGCGCGATGTGCTCGATCCGAAGGACGCGAAGGAATGAGCGCGCCGCTGCTGGAGGTCAAAAACCTGACCGTGACGTTCCCGACGCGTTCTGGTTTGTTTGAGGCGGTCCGTGGGTCGACGTTTACGCTGGGGCGTGAGCGGCTGGGGATTGTCGGAGAATCGGGGTCCGGCAAGTCGATGACCGGGCGCGCGATTTTGCGGCTGATCCGGC
Organism: uncultured Paracoccaceae bacterium; assembly: GCA_937884725.1. Classification (GTDB taxonomy): domain Bacteria; phylum Pseudomonadota; class Alphaproteobacteria; order Rhizobiales; family Amorphaceae; genus Acuticoccus. The sequence continues at coordinate 442 of CAKZYH010000054.1, read as the reverse complement.
CGCCTGGGCGCATCACCGCCGATACGATTTCGCTGGAGGGCGAGAACCTTCTCGCGCTGCCCGAGCATCGCATGCGCAAGGTGCGTGGCGAGCGGATTTCCATGGTGATGCAGGATCCGAAATTCTCGCTCAATCCGGTGATGAGCGTCGGGGCGCAGATTACCGAAGCGTACCGCCTGCATGCGCGTGCGGGGCAGCGGGAGGCCAAGAAGCGGGCGCTTGAGATGCTGGAGGCAGTGTCGATCCGCGATCCGGAGCGGGTCTATGCGGCCTACCCTCACGAGATGTCCGGCGGGATGGGGCAGCGCATCATGATTGCGATGATGCTGATCCCGAACCCGCAAATTCTGATCGCGGACGAGCCTACCTCAGCTCTTGACGTGTCGGTGCAGACCGAGGTGCTGCGGATCATGGACCGGCTGGTGAAAGAGCGCGGGATGGG
>CAKZYH010000053.1 GCA_937884725.1 uncultured Paracoccaceae bacterium | reverse complement strand
TGGCTCACGATCCCTGCCGCCGACAGCCCCAAAAAGACGTCCGCTCCCTCCATCGCCTCAGCGAGCGTCCGCTTGTCGGTGTCGCGCGCGAACTTTTGCTTCCAGCGGTCCATCCCCGCCTCGCGCCCGGTGTGCACAACGCCGTCAATGTCGGTGACCATGATCTTCGCCGGGTCCGCCCCCAGCGCCACCAAAAGGTTGAGGCACGACAGCGCCGCCGCCCCGGCCCCTGCCGTCACAATCGACACATCCCCCAGCGATTTGCCCTGCACCATCAGTCCGTTACGGATCGCAGCGCTCACAATAATCGCGGTCCCGTGCTGGTCGTCATGAAACACCGGGATCGCCATTTTCGCCTTCAGCGCATCTTCGATCTCAAAGCACTCTGGCCCGCGGATATCCTCCAGGTTGATGCCGCCAAAGCTCGGCTCCAGCGCGGCCACGATCTCCACGAACTTGGCCGGATCGGTCTCGTCCACCTCAATGTCGATCCCGTCGATGTTGGCGAACTTTTTGAAAAGGACCGCCTTGCCCTCCATCACGGGCTTTGACGCCAACGCCCCGATCGCCCCGAGCCCGAGCACGGCGGTCCCATTGGTCACCACCGCCACCACATTGCCGCGCGCGGTGTAGTCCAGAGCCTTCAGCGGGTCCTTTGCGATCTCCAAACAGGGCGCCGCCACCCCGGGCGAATAGGCGAGTGATAGGTCCCGCTGTGTCGCCAGCGGCTTGGTGGCGCGGATCTCCAGCTTTCCCGCGGGTTTGGCCGCGTGGTAGGCAAGCGCGGCGTCCGTGGTGCTGGCAGTGTCGGCCATGGAATTTAAGTCCTGAGTTGTGTCGCCGGCGATCATGATCGCCGCAGCCCCCGTTTGGAAAGCCCGATGCCCCACATCGACGAAAGCCGCACCTTTCATCCCGTGAATTTCGCGGTCATCACGGTCTCAGACACCCGCACCACCGCCGACGACCGCTCCGGCGACACCCTCGTCGACCGTGCCACAAAAGCCGGCCACAACGTGACTGCGCGCACGATCGTCACCGACGACCAACCCGCCATCCGCGCCGCCGTGCAAGAGCTTGTCGCCCGCGAGGACGTCGACGTCATCCTCACCACCGGCGGCACAGGCTTTACCGGCCGGGACGTCACGCCCGACGCCATCGAACCCCTCTTCACCAAACGCATGGACGGCTTCTCCACCACCTTCCACACCATCTCGTTCGAGGTGATCGGCGTCTCCACGCTCCAGTCCCGCGCCACCGCCGGCCTCATCGGCGACACGTTTGTGTTTGTCCTCCCCGGCTCCCCCGGCGCCTGCCGCGATGCGTGGGACAACATCCTCGTCAAGCAGTTCGACAACCGCTTCCGCCCCTGCAACTTCGTGGAGATTTTCCCGCGGATCAACGAGCGCTAACCAGCCCATTTGATCCTGTTTTGTTCTAGTGCTAAATCCTCCCACAGGAGGATTAGGCCACGTCCTCATCACTGGCGTGCTCTGCGTTGATCAAAAATCGCTCTGCGCGCTCCGAAAGCTGAGGAAGGACATGCCAATGCATATTCGACGAAGGTTTCGTCCGTGCAGAGCGATCTTTGGTCAATCCGAAGGACGAGCCGGCGCTGCGTGCTGGCTGCGTTGCGAAACGTTGAAAACCTGCCGGGTTTCCTGCCGTTCCGCGCCTGGTCATCACGCAGCGCCGGCTCGCGCAGAGCACGCCAGTGATGAGGGCGTGGCCTAGCCCATGCCGGCCATCACGCTCGACCTGCGCAAGCAAAAGCCCAACCCGCGCGGCGCCGACATCAACCCCGACAGCCGCTTTCACAGCCACACCACCGAGGGCTTTGACGATGGCTGGGACCGCGAAGACGACGCCCCGCCCCAGCGCACCCACGTCACCACAGAGACGCCGCGCAAGATCATCACCCGCAACGCCTCGCCCGACATTGGGTTTGACCGGTCCATCAACGCCTACCGCGGCTGCGAGCACGGCTGCGTCTACTGTTTCGCCCGCCCCACCCACGCCTATCTCGGCCTCTCCCCCGGGCTCGATTTCGAAACCCAGCTCACCGTCAAACCCAACGCCGCCGCCCTCCTGCGCAGGGAACTCGCCGCCCCCGGCTACCAGTGCCGCTCCATGGCGCTTGGCACCAACACCGACCCCTACCAGCCCATCGAGCGCGAACACCGCATCACGCGCCAAATCCTGGAAGTCCTGCGCGACCACAACCACCCCGTCGGCATCGTCACCAAGTCCGACCTCGTCCTGCGCGATCTCGACATTCTCGCCCCCATGGCCGCGCAAAACCTTGCCAAGGTTGGCCTCTCAGTGACAACGCTCGACCCCAAACTCGCCCGCCTTATGGAGCCGCGCGCCCCAACGCCCAAAAAGCGCCTCGCCGCCATCGAAATGCTCGCCGAAGCCGGTGTGCCTGTCACCGCCCTCATGGGACCCGTCGTCCCCGCCCTCAACGACCAGGAAATCGAGGCGATTGTGTCCGCCTGCGCCGACGCGGGCGCCTCCCACGTCAACTTCGTCCTCCTGCGCCTCCCCCACGAGGTGAAGGACATCGTCCGAGACTGGCTTGCCAAAAACTTCCCCGACCGCGCCCGCCGGGTGATGGCCATCATGCAGTCCATGCGCGGCGGCAAAGACTATGACGCCACCTGGGGCCTCAGGCAGCGCGGCGAAGGCCCCTACGCCGCCGCCATTGCCGCCCGCTTCGCCCTCGCCACTAAACGCGCCGGCCTCACCATCGGCACAGTCAAACTGCGCACGGATCTGTTCGACCCACCCCGCGCCCAAAAAACCCAGCTCGAACTCTTCTGATCCGCCTACCCAGTCAGCGCCCGCGATGCGCCGCGCGTCCGTCCCTGCGTCGCCTCCGCCGCCAGGCGCACCGGCGCAAAGCCCATGCGGTGAAAGCGCGAGGGCCCATGCTCGCGCAGCGCCGCCAAATGCGCCGCCGTCGCGTACCCCTTGTGCCTGGAAAACCCATACTCCGGCGCCGCCTCGCACAGCCGGACCATCAGCCGATCCCGCGTCACCTTCGCCACAATAGAGGCCGCCGCAATCGCCGGAGACCGCCGGTCGCCGCCCACCAGCCCACGCCCCACACACGGCAGCCCCACCGGCACATCGCGCCCATCAAACAGCGCCAGCTTCGGCACCACCGGCAGCCCGTTCACCGCCGCCGCCATACCCCGCAGCGTCGCGCCCAAAATGTTGAACCGCGCAATCCCCGCCGGCCCGATGGACGCCACCGCCACATCCGCCGTGTCGACAATCTCCTGAAACAGCCGCTCCCGCGCCAGCGCCGTCAACTGTTTGGAATCGGCAAGCCCGTTGATCGGCGCCGCCGGATCCAATATCACCGCCGCCACCACCACAGGGCCAGCGAGCGGACCCCGTCCCGCCTCGTCCACACCGCACACAAAGTCTCGGCGAACCGCACCGCGAAACGCGTCGTCAGCCTGGGGATCCAAAACCGCAATCATCGCGGAAGATCACCACCACCCGCCGCGACAGACAACGGCCCCAGCGGACCGGCAGCCCCATTTCGTGCCCGCTATTCACGCTATTCAGCGAAACAGCACGCAACAGCTGTGAATAACCGTGTGCACTCCTTTGCGGCGAATCACACGTTCATCTCCTAATGCCCCTCAGAAGCCACATTGTGTGGGGAAGGGTCTGGCATGGTGAAGATGATGCGCTCACCGCAACGCTACCAGCTCGCGGGAGAGCCCGACGCATGGGACGGCCGGGCAAGCAGCCAGGGCCAGGGCGGATACGGATTGGTTGATCCCTATCGGCCGATCACCCCAGCCACCAGCCAGCGCCACAACGCGCAGCGGATCATCCCCCGCGCCCCCGCCCCGTACCAATCGCGAGGCGTCGCCCGCGATGCGGGAACGGAAGACTTCCGCGCCCTCGCGCAGACCATCGAACGCAGGCGCATCCTCAGCGCGAAAGCGGATCCCATGACTTCATCCATGGCATCGTCCCGCGTCTCGCCCAAGCCGAACCGGACCCCAGTGCGCCCCATCGCCGAGCGTTGGCAAAGCGATGACTACGCCCGCTCCCAGCGCCCCACCAGACAGCACACCCGCCCCCGCACGCCAGAGCCCACGCCGAGGACTCCGCTCAAACCCAGCGCCACAACCGACAGTCCCAACCGGGCCGAGCTCCAGGAAATCGCCCGTCTCGAGGGCGTACTCGACGAGGTTCTCCGCCGCCTTCAAGCGCTCGAACGGGCCAACGAGCAGCGCCCGGCACAGCGGACCGCACGGCCATCGTCCCCCAGCAGAGAGCGCAGCTCGTGGCGCGACGACCTGCCCTCACGCGCAGAAGCCGCTCCAGCACGGGAGCGACCAGCGCGCGCCTCAACCAATGCGCAAGCCCGCGTGGACGAGGACCACGCAAGCCGCCCCCGGCGCCTCTTCCGCCGCTAACCGTTTATCGTTCTGAGCGAAACCGCCAGGGCGTCAGGCCTTGCGCTCCCACTTGCCCGCGCTCGTCTGCCGCCAGTAGGTGAGCGTGTGGTCAGCGTCCTTCAGCGCCTTCCACGACTGCCTTGCCGCCTGAACTGCAAAGTCGTCCGCGCCGGAAAACAGCACCATCACCCGCTCATAGCCTGCAATATCGCCAGGCATCGCCCCCGCAGCAAAAAACCGGACGGTCGCGCCATTGGGGTTCTCGCTCTCGGTCGTCAGCCAAATCGGCTGTGCATCGGCATGGCCGTCCTCCGCCGATCCGTGCGGCAAAAAGCTGTCCTCGCGAAACACCCAAAGATGGCGGTTCAGCGCATCGCGATGCTCCACATCCGCCACCTCCACCACGGCCCGCCAACCCCGCTCCAGCGTCTTGCCCAGAAGCGTCGGCAAGACCTCTTCCAGCGATTGCCGCTCCAGGTGGTAAAACAGCACCTCCGCCACAGCCAGCGACCTCGCGGTCAGTTCGGCTTAGTCGCCCGAAACGACGCGCGCCCCTCCATGCCGGCAAACCACTGCGCCAGCTCTGCCCGGCCCTCGCGCCAGTTCAGCGACGAAAAGCGAAAATCGATATATCCGAGCGCGGCCGCTAAGGATAAATCAGCAACAGTCACAGTATCGGCAAGTGGTGGAACCCGTGCAGCAAAATATTCGACCCCACTCACGAGCTTGAGTTTTTGATCCGCGATCCACTGATCCCACCGCAACGCCTCGGGCCGCAAAAACGTCTCATAGCGCAGCGCCACCCCGCAATCGGCCATCCCGCGCGCCACCGCGTAGGCGGCCTTCACCGGCCACTCATTCGCCGTCCCAGCGGCAAAAAGAGACGTGTTACCAGCCGAGTAGGCCAAATACTCGCAAATCAGTGGCGAGTCGGTGATCACCGACCCATCGTCCAGCTCGAGCGCTGGAATTTTCCGCAGCGGCGCCACCGCACGATACTCCTCGTTTTCTTTGGTCGGCGCCACAACGGTCGGCACAATCGTCAGGTCGCCATGCACACCCAGCTCATGGGCAACCATCTCCACCGTCCGGCCAAACGGTGTCGCGGGCGCAGTGTAAAGCTTCATGAGCGTCAGCCTTCGAAGTTGTCGGCAACGAACCGATCGAGCAGGCGCACACCATAGCCAGACCCGAATGTCCGGCTGATGTCAGTCGCCGGCGCATTCATCGCCGTTCCCGCCAAATCGATGTGCACCCAGTCGCTATCGCCCACAAAGCGCTTCAAGAACTGCGCCGCGGTGATCGACCCGCCAGCACGCCCGCCGCCGGTGTTTTTGAAATCGGCGAACTTGCTGTCGATCATCTTGTCGTAATCAGGCCCCAGCGGCATGCGCCACACCCAGTCGCCGGTCGCCTCACCGGCCGCCGCCAGCTTTGCCGCGGTCTCGTCTTTGGTGGCGTACATCCCGGCGTAAAAATGGCCCAGCGCCACAATAATCGCGCCCGTCAACGTCGCGAGATCAATCACCACCGACGGCGATTTCGTCTCGATGATGTGCGTCAGCAGATCACCCAGCACCAACCGCCCCTCAGCGTCGGTGTTGATGATCTCGATAAACTGACCCGACTTCGATTTCACGATGTCGCCCGGTCGCTGCGCGTTGCCATCGGGCATGTTCTCCACGAGCCCGATGATCCCCACCACGTTGGCTTTGGCCTTGCGCGCGGCAATCGCATGCATGGCGCCCACAACGGCCGCCGCGCCGCCCATGTCGCCCTTCATGTCCTCCATGCCGCCCGCGGGCTTGATGGAAATGCCGCCGGTGTCGAACACAACGCCCTTGCCGACCAGCGCCACGGGGGCGGTGCCTTCAGCGCCGCCATTCCATTCCATCACCACGACACGAGGCGGCCGCACGGAGCCCTGCGCCACACCCAAAAGCGCACGCATTTCAAGCGCTTCGATGGCGGGCTGATCGAGCACGCTCACCGCAACACCAAGCTCTGAGAGCGCCGCCGCGCGCGCCGCAAACTCCTCCGGCCCCAGCACGTTGGCAGGCTCATTCACCAAATCGCGCGCGATGATCACGCCGTCGGTGATGCCGGACATCTCAGCCCACGCCGCTTCAGCCGCCGCCACGTCGTCTACCGCGATCACGACGGTCCGTGCCGACGGCGTATCGTCGTCAGCCTTCTTCGATTTGTAGAGGTCGAAGGTGTAGGCGCGCAGCCGCATGCCCATCGCCATCTGCGCCGCCTGCGCTGCGCTCAGCGCGCCAGCCGGCGTTTCGGCAAACAGCGTCACATCGCTCGCTGGCCCCGAGGGCAACGCGCCCGCAATGCTGCCGCCAAGCTTCACCCAGTCGTTTTCGCCCAGCCCATCAGCTTCGCCGAGCCCCACCATCAGCACCGCACCAGCCTCAAGCCCGCGCGGCATCACCAGCTTCAGCGTCGATCCACGCTTGCCCTTAAACCCCTGACCCTCTGCGGCGGCGGTGAGCAGGCCGTCGGTCGCCGTGTCCACCTCCTGACCGCCAGCGCCCAGCGCCACACCATCTGCGGCAAGCACCACAAGTGTGCCGCTGGAGGGAAGCGCGCGAGCGCGAAATTCAATACGAAGCTCTTGGGTCATAGTCATCCTCGTGGGTGCCAAAAACCCCTAGAAGAGTTGCGGAAATCACACAACTCACCCCTGGTGAGGCATTGGCGCCACGCCTCGGCCATTAATGGCCAGCTTGAGCCCAGACAGCGCCCAATTCCTTCATTCCCGCTGTCGCTTGGTGTACCTCGAATCATCCACAAGCGTGGATTGAGTTTGTCGAGAGGGTTATGCCGCTCATCCACTGGTATATCGGAAGGCGGATCCTCATCCTGTTCCCGGCGGGCCTTTTGGTGCTGACCGCGATCATCTGGGCCACCCAAGCGCTGCAGCGGCTCGATATCGTCACCGCAAAAGGTCAGGCGATCACCGTCTTCCTGGAACTCACCCTCGCCACCGTCCCCTTCCTCGCGACCGTTCTCGCCCCCATCGCCTTCGTCATCGCGATGGTCGCAATCTACGACGCCTCCAACCGCGACAGCGAGCTCGTGGTCATCGGCGCGGCCGGCGGTGGCCGCCGCACGCTTCTGATGCCGGCCCTCTCCACCGCCCTCGTCTGCGCTGTCATCGTCGCCATCGGCGCGTTCCACGTCGGCCCCCAAGGCCTTGCCAAAGCCCGCACGCTCATCACCCAAGTGCGCGCCGATGTGGTCGCCAGCATCGTTCAGCCCGGCCGCTTCCTCACCATCGAGGACGACCTCACCGTCCACATCCGCGACCGCGATGCCGATGGCCTCCTCGACGGTCTCCTCCTTGATGACCGACGCGATCCGACCCTCGCGATGACCTACACCGCAGAGCAAGGCCGCGTGGTGGAGGCCGAAGGCAACACTCTCCTCATCATGGAGAACGGCACCGTCCAGCGCATGGAGCGGCCCGCCGACGAACTCACCGTCGTCGCGTTCGACGTTTACGGCTTCGATCTCACCGCCCTCACCGGCGCCGACCGCGCGACCACCTTCCGACCATCGGAACGAACGCTATGGGAGCTTCTCAATCCCGCGCCCGACGACACCTACCGGGCAGAGCGTGAGGCCCGCTTCACCGTCGAGATCCACGACCGCATCTCGCAGCCGCTCCACCCCATCGTTTACGCGCTGGTGGTGTTTTTGTTTGTGGGTGACCCCCGCATGCACCGCCAAAGCCGGTTTGCGGGGATCATCGCGGCCGGCATCGCCGTCGCCGCCATCCGCGGCTCCACCTATGGCGTGCTCCTCGCCGCCAGCGGCTTTCCGGTCCTTGCTTACTTGGTCTACCCGGTGCTCGCCGCCTGGGCCGCCCTCGCCCTTGCCGTCATCGTGAGCGACCGCTCCGTCACCGTCCACGACCGCATCAGCGCGTGGGTCCAAGCCCAACTGACCCGCATCGCCAACTTGCGCGTGGGCGAGGCGCGCCCGGCATGACCGCGCTTCCCGGCCCCCAACTGAGCCGCTATTTGGCGCTCACCATGCTGCGCTGGATCGGCGGCTTCTTCCTGCTCGGCACCGCCATCATCGCGCTTGCCGACGCCATCGAACTCATCCGCCGCACCGTCGACCGCGCAACCTTCGACGCCGGCACGGCCCTCCTCGCCTCCCTCCTCAAAACGCCGTCGCTGACGGAAGAGTTCTTGCCCTTCGCGGTCCTGTTCGGCGCCATCGCGGGCTTCCTGTCGCTCAACCGCAGGCTGGAGCTGGCCGTCCTGCGCGCGTCCGGTGTCTCCGCCTGGCAGTTTGTCGCCCCAGCGCTTCTGGTCGCCGCCACGCTCGGGATCCTCGCCACCACCGTCTACAACCCGCTGAGCGCCGCCTCCCGCGAGGCGTCCGAGCGCCTCAGCGCGCAGGTTCTTGGCAAAGAAGCCCAGCTTCTCACCGCCGGCGGCCGCTCGCCGTGGTTCCGCCAGGAAGCGCCCGACGGCCACTCCTTGATGCGCGCCAACGCCGCCTCCTCCGACGGCCTCACCCTCACCCAAGTCGAAGCGCACCTGTTTGACGAACACGACGCGTTCGTCGGCCGCCTCGAAGCCTCCCGCGCCACGCTCACCGACGGCGCCTGGGTGCTCACCGACGTCGCCCGCTACGACGCCGGCGGCATCCGCACCACCGCGGCAACCGCCACAGTCCCGACCCGCCTCAGCGCGGCGGAAGTCTCAAGCGCCGTCGCGCGGCCCGATACTGTCAGCTTCTGGGCGCTTCCCGCCGCCGTCGCGCTCGCCGAGCGCGCCGGCCTGCCGAGCCACCGCTACGCCCTTCAGCGCCAGATCCTGCTCGCCCGCCCGCTGCTTCTCGCCGCCATGGTGCTGATTGCCGCCAGCGTGTCGCTGCGCCTCGTGCGCCTCGGCGGCGTCGGCCGCGCGGTCCTGGGCGGCGTCATCGCCGGCTTCGCGCTCTATCTCGGCTCCGCCATCACCGCCGACCTTGGCGAAGCCGACGCCATCCCCGCCACCATCGCTGCCTGGCTTCCCGGTACCGTCGGCGCGCTCTTCGGGGTGTCGTCCCTCCTGTGGACCGAGGACGGCTGAT
>CAKZYH010000052.1 GCA_937884725.1 uncultured Paracoccaceae bacterium | reverse complement strand
AACATTGCCTCGTTGCCGTTCATCTTCAACTCGGTCGATTCCATGTTTGAGCTGATGGAAGGGCCGGTGGGCGAAGAGATTGCCGACGGCTTGCGCGCCATTGGCCTTGAGCCGCTGGGCTACTTCGATTCAGGCGCACGCTCCTTCTACCACCGTGAGCGGATCATTGAGACGCCAGCTGACCTCGACGGACAAAAGTTCCGCGTGATGGGCAACCAGCTTTATGTCGACATGGTCAACTCGCTGGGCGGCAACGCAACACCGATGCCCTACGCTGACGTCTTCCAGGCTCTGTCCACCGGCGTGATTGATGGCGCGGAGAACAACTACCCCTCGTTCGAATCGTCCGGCCACTATGAGGCTGCGAAGTTTTATTCCAACTCGCAGCACCTCATCCTGCCCGAGTGCCTTTGCATGAACAAAGACCTCTACGACAGCCTGTCGCCAGAGCAGCAGGCGCTCGTGAAGGAAGTGGGCGCTGAGGCCGCGCTCCTGCAGCGCGAGGAATGGGCCAAGCGTGAGGAAAGCTCCAAGGCCAAGGTGCTCGCGGCCGGTGTGCAGATCGTTGAGATCGAGGACAAAACACCGTTCCAGGAGATGATGCAGCCGGTCTACGACAAGTTCTTGGAGGACAATCCTCAGCTTTCCGATCTGATCGACCGCGTGCGGGAAGCGCAGCAGTAAGCTGCGGACTGTGATCCGCTGGATCGACAAACTGGCGGGGGGGCTGTCCGCAGCCCTCCTCGCCGTGGCCGCGGTTGCGCTGTTTGCGCTTGTTCCCATGGCCGGTTGGCTGGTCTATGGCCGCTACATTTTGAACGCGTCGCCCACGTGGGTGGAGGCGACCAGCCTCGTGCTTATGCTGGTGGTGACGTTTTTTGTCGCCGCTGTTGCGACGCGCAGCGATGAGCATCTTGCGATCCACTTTGTGCGCGACGCGATGCCTGGGCCGATCCGCAAAACCATGCGGGCGCTGAGCGATCTCATCATGATGGGGTTCGGCCTGTTTATGGCGGACGCATCGCTCACCAATGCGATCCGCACCTGGTCGCGGGATATTCCGCTTCTGAACATTCCCGAGGGGATGCGGCATGTGCCGCTCGTGGTCGGTGGGGTGGGGATTGCGCTGTTCTCGGCGATCCATCTCGCCATGCTGTTTTCGCGGCGCCCTCCCCCGGATGCTGAGCCTGGCGCTGTGATCCGGCCGGCCGACGAGCCCGGCGGCTGATCGGTGCGTTTTGCGTTCATCATTGAGCCCCCATTCAACGACCGCACCGCGGCGGGCAACGTGGTGGGCTGCGATGTGGAGTTGGCGGCGCATGTGGCTGACGTGCTGGGTGAGGCGTTCGAGCCCATCGAGACTCAGTTTGCAAAGATGCTTCCGGGACTTGTTGATGGGCGCTGGGACATGACGACCGGCCTTTTTGAGACGCCGGAGCGAAGCGAGACGGCGTCCTTCACTCGCCCCATTTGGGCGTTGCCCGATGGGCTTCTCGTTCCCGCAAAGAACCTGCTGGGCCTCAGTGGATATCGCAGCGTTGCCGCAACAGGAGCTCGGCTTGGCGTGCTGCGTGATCAAATCCAGCACGATCGCGCGCTCGCCAATGGGGTCTCGCCGGAGTGCTTGGTGGTGGGCGAAGACTACGAGGCTATGGCTGCGCTCGTCGCGCGAGGCGACGTAGATGCTTACGCGAGCGTTTTGCGTGCGCACGAGGGTTTTTTGATCCGAACTGGCGACCAACGCCTTATGGCGAGCCCGGTCCCAGTGACAGAAGCGCCGGCAACCACTGGGGCGTTCGCTGTCCGTCAGGGGGACAGCGAACGTTTAGCCGCGACGAATGCGGTTTTATTGGAACATATTGGCAGCGCGGCGCACCGGGCGGCCATGGGGCGTTGGGGGTTCAGTGCCACCGACGTCGATCTCGTGGCGAAAGAGGTTTAGGGCGCGGCGATGGAAGAAGGGCTGATTATCCTGCTTGGCGTGTTCGCCGCATGCCTTGTTTTGGGCGTTCCGGTGGCCTTCGCGCTGGGTGTCGCGGCGTTGTCGGCCTTTGTGTATGACGGCTTTCCGGCAACCACCATGTTCCGCCGGGTGGCGCAGGGGGTGTCGTCGTTCTCGCTGCTTGCCATTCCGTTCTTCATTTTCGCTGGCGAATTGATGCTGCGAGGCGGGATTGCGCAGCGTTTGGTGAAACTTGCGACGACCCTTGTGGGTCATGTGCGCGGCGGCCTCGGCGTTGTGAACGTGTTGTCCTCGATGCTGTTTGGCGGGATTTCCGGCTCCGCGGTCGCCGATACATCCGCGTTGGGATCGATCCTCATTCCGATCATGAAGCGGGAGGGGTATCGGCCCGACTATGCGGTCAATGTGACGGTGACGTCGTCCATTGCGGGGATCGTGATCCCGCCCTCGCACAACATGATTTTGTTCGCCGTGGCTGCGGGGGGCGGAATCTCCATTAGCCAGCTTTTCCTGGCGGGCGTGATCCCTGGCATCTTGATGTGCCTTTGCCTGGCCATCGCCGCCTATCTGGTGGCGCGCTCGCACGGCTATGGCGCGCAGCCTTTCCCGGGGCTGACGGCGGTGATCATCGCGCTTGTGGTCTCGCTGCCGGGGCTGTTTACCGCCGTGATCATCGTGGGCGGCGTGCTGTCCGGCGTGTTCACCGTCACTGAATCGGGAGCCATTGGGGCGATCTATGCGCTCGTTGTGACAGCGCTCGTCTACCGCGAGCTGTCGTGGAGCGACTTTGTGACGGCCGTAGTGCGGTCGGCGAAGATGACGGGGCTCGTGATGATCCTGGTCGGGTGCGCTGTGGCGTTTGCCTACATGCTCGCTTTTTACAGGGTGCCCTCAGAGCTTGCCGCGCTGATGACGTCGGTATCGGACAACCCCATCGTGATCCTGCTGCTCATCAACCTGATGCTGCTGGTGGCTGGCATGATCATGGACATGGCGGCGCTGATTTTGATTTGCACGCCGATTTTCCTGCCTGTCGCGACATCCATCGGCGTCGATCCGATCCAGTTTGGCATCATCTTGATGATGAACTTGGGGCTCGGGCTTTGCACGCCGCCTGTGGGGGCTTGCCTATTTGTGGGCTGCGCCATCGGCGAGGTGAAGATTGAGAAGGCGGTGGCGACCATTTGGCCCTTTTATCTGGCGATGGTCGCAGCACTACTCCTGACCACGTACGTTCCGGCGGTCTCCCTTTGGCTGCCGACCCTCCTCTTCCGGTAGCGCGCCGCCGAACGGCGTCGGCATTCTCGGGGATACGTCCATGACCATCGAGACGGATCGCCAGCGCAGGACCCTCGCAGGGGTTCCGCTCCTGACCGCTCCGGCGGCACGGCGGATTTTGGGAGTTGGCCTACCCATTGTCGGCGGCATGGTCAGCCAGAACCTTCTTGATCTGGTCGACACCATCATGGTGGGGCGGCTTGGCGAGGCGGCGCTGGCTGGTGTGGGGATTGCCGGGTTTGCCAACTTTTTGATGGTGGCGCTGCTGATCGGGTTTGCCGCCGGCGTTCAGGCCGTGGTGGCCCGTCGCAAAGGCGAGGGCCGCGAAGATGAAATCGCTGTGCCCCTCAACGGAGGGATTGCGGTCGCCTTCGTGGTGGGGCTGCCACTGATGGTTGCTGGGTTGTGGCTGGCGCCGACGCTTTACCCGCTGCTGGTGAATGGCAACGAGGCGGTGATCGCAGAGGGCCTCCCCTACTTCGAGATGCGGCTTTGGGGCGTTCTCGCCATTGCGCTGAACTTCTCGTTTCGCGGCTATTGGTACGGGATCGGCGAGACCGCCACGTATCTGAAGATCATCGTCAGCATGCACGTTCTGAACGCTGTGCTGTCGTTCTTGCTGATTTTTGGCCACCTCGGCTTGCCGGCGCTCGGCACGGTCGGTGCGGGGTTGGGCACCACGATAGCGCTGTTTGTGGGGACGATCCTATACTCAGTGATCACCTATCGGCGGGCGCGGCCTCATGGGTTCTTGTCCCGCCTGCCGCGGGCGGACACGTTTTCCTCGCTCTTGCGCCTGTCGATCCCGTCGGCAGTTCAGACGATGCTGTTTGCGGCCGGTTTGGTGGCTCTGTTCACGATCGCCGGCTATGTGGGCGTGACGGCACTCGCGATCTCCAACATTCTGGTCAACTTGTCGAAGTTTGCGGTTTTGCCGGCCATGGGGCTTGGCTTTGCGGCCATGACGTTGGTGTCGGAGGCGCTTGGCCGGGGCGATGGGGAGGCGGCATCGCGCTGGGCGTGGCAGACGGTGCAAGTCGCACTGTGTACGGTTCTCGCGGTGTCGCTGGTGCTGATTGCCGTGCCTGACGCGGTGCTGTCGCTCTTCACCACGGACCCTGACGTGCTGGCCGCTGGGGTCATGCCGCTTCGCGTGGTGGGTGCGGTTCTGGTTGCGGAGGGGTTTGCCGCGGTTTTGCAGAGTGCGCTGACGGGCGCCGGGGCGGCGCGTCAGGCGGCGGCGGTTGCAATCTTATCGCAATGGGTGGTTGGGCTGCCGGCCGCGCTGGTGTTTGGGCTCGTGCTGGACGGTGGAGCCCTTGGCGTCTGGCTCGGCTGGTCGCTGTCGCGGTGGCTGTCAGCCGTGGTATTGATGGTGTTGTGGGCGCGGGGGCGATGGCGCTCAATCCGACTCTGATCGGCGCTGCGCCCCGTTGCGCCACAGTTGCCCAAAGTCGGACAGCACGGCGTTAGCGGAACAGGGCGTCCACATCATCCTGGCTAACCACATCGGGATCACCGGCGAGCGAGGGGCCGCGCGCAAGCGATGTGCCCACCTCGTCGGCTGCCAGCGGTTTCGGGGCTGCCGGTTGGGGTGCAGGATTGGCCTGCTGAACCTGCACTTCAACGGTTTCCCACACGTCGACGATGGATGCGATCCGCTCTTCGACGAACGACAACAGCGCAACGACCTTACTGATTCGCTGGCCAGTGATGTCTTGGAAGTTGCAGGCTTCGAAGATCTCTACAACGCGCTCGCGCGCTTTCTCGATAGCCTGCGCCACCTGGGGATCGTCGTGCTCAGCGTGTTCGGCGAGGGTGTCGTCAATGAGCTCGGCGGCGGACAGTATGGTGTCCGTCGCTTCCTCCGTTCCCATCACCACGGCGCGCAGTTCGGCGGTGCTGCGGGTGCCGTCGGCCCCTGTCCCAGTTTTATCCTGAAGCGCGCCAATCTCGGATTTCGTGAGCTCCATCCGCTTTTGGATGTCGCCCAGACCACTCCACATAGCGATGGAGCCATCAAGGTTCGGGCCCGCGTCGGCGCCATTGGTCCGCATCGTGACGAGCTGCTGGACAATGGCATCCACGTGCGACGACATTGGGTTTACAACCGCGTCGGTGCGGCCTTTTGCGATTTCCACGCGAAACGGTCTCGGCATGTCGCTCCTCCATAGACAACTTTTTATAGCAATTTGCACCTCCACCCCACAAGCAGCTGAATGTCGTGCGCCTCAGGTCCACACCAGCAATCCGCCAGCGTCATGCAAGCAACTTCTGACAGAAGACTGATTAAGACATATGGCAGACGCGGAGGTATCTATGTCTCTTGATTTATCGACACCTGTCCTTGTTGTGGATGATTATAAGACGATGATCCGCATCGTGCGAAATCTGCTGAAGCAGATCGGGTTCACTGACATTGACGATGCTAGCGATGGGACCCAAGCGTTGGAGCGACTACGCGAGAAATCCTATGGCCTCATTATTTCAGATTGGAATATGGAGCCAATGACCGGGTACGATCTTCTAAAAGAAGTTCGCGCCGATGCGTCGTTGAAGCATATCCCATTCATCATGGTGACAGCTGAAGCGAAGTCGGAAAACGTTGTCGCCGCGAAAGAAGCCGGTGTCGACAACTATATTGTGAAACCGTTCAACGCTCCGACGCTCAAGGAGAAAATCGAATCGGTGTTCCAACCGGCCTGATTGGCTAAGCCATAGAATTTACTTTTTGGTGTATTTTTCTAACAAAATTTTCACCAATGAGTTGAATTCGACATCGAGCGCGGTACGTCCATAGCCACGGGGAAGGCAGCGGCACTTCCCCCTATACGACAAAAAAATAGCTGTCGACCGGTGGATGAACATGCGTAATCCCAATGGGTTAGCCCGAGTAGAGCGGAAAATCTGGTTATGTTCATTATCATTGAACCGCGCGATACCGTCGCTGATGCGTATCGTGCTGGATTCGAACGGGAGGGTTTCGCATGCACTACTTTTGCGGGACAGGATTTCAATGATTGGTTGCAATCGCTCAATCCCGAGGATCTTGCATCTATCCAATGCGTGATCCTTGGGGAAGCGGAGCACCGGGGCAGCATCGCATCGCTGATCCGCTCCATGGGCCGCACACCCATCATCGCCCTGAAGGAGGACCGTAGTCTCGATGAGACCATAGCCTTGTTCGATATCGGGGCTGACGACGTTGTGCGAAAGCCTGCGCCAGTGCGTGAGCTGGTGGCGCGGGCCAACGCCATATGGCGGCGGTCTGATGATAACCGTCAGGAATTCAAAGCAGGACGCCTGACCGTTCACTTCGACAATCGCGACCCGACCATCGACGGCGATCCGTTGGAGCTGCCGCGCCGGGAGCGTCAGATCCTTGAGCACCTGGTGCGCCACCGGAAGCGCCGCATCACCAAAACGCAGCTGTTCAATGCCATCTATGGTCTGTTCAACGACGCTGTCGATGAGACCGTGATCGAAGGGCACGTGAGCAAACTGCGCAAGAAGCTCAGGGAACGTTTGGGATACGACGTGATCGACACCAAACGGTTTGCTGGCTATGCGTTCATCGGTGAGAGCAACCACTTTGAAGTCAAGCCGCCGGCTTGGCTGGAGCAACGGCGCAGCTCTGATGGGCGGCCACCTGTGGCTGACCGTCCGGTGGGGCGCCCGCCTCACCTCAGCCTGGTCGGCAGCACCGACGGGCGCTCGCACGCCTCCTGACGGGGGCGTGGCGACCGCGGAGTGCGGTTTGCGAGCGGTCTGCGGACGGCGAGTTGAGGCGTGGCGCCGGCGGGCGTCCGCCTTAAGGCTTCGGCGGCGTTCTCCTTGATCGTCCGGGCAGTGTTACACAGTATTCTCGGATGCGCCGCCGGTGCGAGGGCCAGCTTGTGGTCCGCGCGCCGGAAAGAAGTCTAACCAATGATTAGATCCGCGGGCGCACAGCGGGAGCGACGCCCATGGATGCCGATCAGCGCACCTTTGCGCCACTGCGCAGTGAAGCTCATTTCGGACGCGTGGTGTCGTGCTGGCCGGAGCGGCCGACAAGCTTGTCGGGAATGCTGGGCGAGGCGGTTTCGCAGGAGCCGGGCCGCGTCGCCGTCACCGGCGGTGAACTCACCCTAACCTACCGGGAATTTGCGGCGGCCGCCGCCGGCATCGCGGCGCAGCTTAAAGACGGCGGCGTGGGTGCCGGCGACCGTGTGGCGCTGCTGGCGATCAACTCCGCGGAGATGGCCGTGTGCGTGTTCGCCATCGCGCACCTTGGGGCAATCCTGGTGCCGCTGTCGGCGCGCGAGCAACCGCGCGGCCTGGCCCATGCTCTTGCGAACAGCGGTGCCGTCGCGGTGATCTGCGACAAAAACCTGAAGGGGCTTATCCCAGCCGATAATGGGGTGCCCATGGTGCCCGGACTCGTGATTGGAGACGACGTTCGGGTTGATCATACGGGCGCGGCCGGAGCGCCGGCGCTGGTTAGCGAAGACGATAGTGCCGCCATTCTTTACACGTCCGGCACAACTGGTTTGCCCAAAGGTGCGATGCTCACCGGGCTGGGGCTGATCCATCAATCGCTAAACTTCGTCGCGCTGGCGGGGCTCTCGCCGTCGGACCGCATAGGGGTGGTAGCGCCCATGAGCCATATCACTGGCCTTGTGTTGGGGCTGCTTGCGGCGGTGGCGGCGAAGGCGACGCTGTTGGTGGCGCCGCCTTTCAAGGCTGCGCCCTTCATCGACTGGGCCGCGGCGCACCGCATGAGCGCCACGGTCATGGTGCCAGCAATGTATAATCTGTGTCTGCGCGCGGATGAGTTTCGTCACGCCGATCTTGGGCCGTGGCGTGTCGGTGGATATGGTGGAGCGCCGATGCCGGCAGCGACGATCGCAGCGCTCGCACAGGCGCTGCCGCATCTGTCCCTCACCAACCTTTATGGCGCGACCGAAACCTCCTCAGCCATGACGGCAATGCCTCCGGCGCAGACCGCAGAGCGACCCACATCGGTCGGGCTGCCGGTGCCGGGCGCCAGGATCTTGATCATGGACCCTGACGGGCGCGAGGTGCCGCAAGGCGAGACCGGCGAGATTTGGCACGGCGGACCGATGATTGTGCCCGGATATTGGGAGAACCCTGCGGCAACCGAGAAAGAGTTTTGCGGCGGTTTTTGGCGGTCGGGCGATGTGGGCTCGATGGATGCCGATGGCTTTGTGACGATCCACGACCGGCTGAAGGACATGATCAACCGCGGCGGCTTTAAGGTGTTTGCGGCCGAGGTGGAGGCGATCCTCAGCGAACTGCCGGGAGTGGTGGAAGCGGCGGTGCTCGCCAAGCCCTGCCCTGTGCTGGGGGAGCGGGTCCACGCGGCGATTACCACCGACGGCACGTTGAGCGATGCCGACATCCACGCGTTCTGCGACAAGAGCTTGTCCAAGCAGCAACGGCCCGAAACGCTGACACTGACAGCCGATCCCCTGCCGCGAAACGCCAACGGGAAACTGATGAAAGCCCAGCTTCGGGAGAGGCTTGGGCTGCTGGCATCCTGACACGCCCTCTTGCGCCGAGGCGCGCAAGGGCGAAAAGGGTTGGCATGGCGCTGCCCAATGCGCCGTTTTCGGAGAAACGCTCATGCTTCGCACTGCCTTCACCGCCGCTGCCCTCGCCGCGGCGATCAGCGGCGCCAAGGCCCAAGAGGTCACGCTCACGTTGGCCCACTTCCTCAGCCCCAACTCGCTCACGCACGCGCAGTTCTTGCAGCCCTGGGCGGACGCCATCGCGCGCGATTCTGACGGTCGCATCGCGGTCGAGATTTTCCCGTCGATGACGCTTGGTGGGAAGCCACCCGAGCTGTACCGCCAACTGCGCGATGGGACGGCCGACATGGTGTGGACCGTCACCGGCTATACGCCGGGGGTGTTTCCGCGCGTTGAAGTGTTTGAGCTGCCGGGTGTGCACCAGAACTCAGCGGCGGTCACCAATGTTGCCATCCAAGACCTCAAGGAGCTGTGGGAGGCGGATTTTGAGGACGTCCACCCGATCCTGATCCATGTGCACGCCGGCAACGCGCTGCACCTGCGCGGCGACTGCATCGAGGGTGCGGACGATCTTGCGGGGCTGAAGCTGCGCACGCCGACCCGCACCGGAGCATGGCTGATCGAGGCGATGGGCGCCGAGCCTGTGGGCATGCCGGTCCCAGCCCTGCCCCAAGCGCTATCGACTGGCGCGGTGGATGGCGCGCTGATCCCGTTTGAGATCGTGCCCCCGCTGGGTGTCGAGCAGCTCACTGA
>CAKZYH010000051.1 GCA_937884725.1 uncultured Paracoccaceae bacterium | reverse complement strand
ATTCACTCCGGCGATAGCGCCTGCTCGCTGCCGCCCCGCTCCCTCTCGCCCCAGATCATCGAGCAGCTTCACGCGCAAACCAAAGCGCTCGCCCTGGCGCTCGGCGTGGTCGGCCTCATGAACGTGCAATACGCCATCCGCGATGACGTCGTGTACATCCTGGAGGTGAACCCCCGCGCCTCGCGCACCGTGCCGTTTGTCGCCAAGACCATCGGCATCCCGGTCGCAAAAATCGCGGCGCGGGTGATGGCGGGCGAGCGCCTGTCCGCGTTTGGTCTGAAGGAACGCACCCTGCCGCATGTGGCGGTTAAAGAGGCGGTCTTCCCGTTCGCACGGTTCAGCCATGTCGATACCGTGCTTGGCCCCGAGATGAAGTCTACCGGCGAGGTTATGGGGATCGACCGCTCCTTCCCGCTGGCCTTTGCCAAATCGCAGCTGGGGGCGGGCAACGGCCTACCGTCGGGCGGTAAGGTGTTCGTCTCGGTGCGCGACGGCGACAAGGCTGCCTTGCGCGGGGCTGCCCGCCAGCTCGTCGGGGCTGGGTTCAAGCTTGTCGCGACGTCTGGCACACAGCGCGACCTTGCCGAGCACGGCATCCCCTGCGAGCGCATCAACAAGCTCTCCGAGGGCCGCCCCCACATCGTGGACGCCATCAAAAATGGCGACATCCAGCTCGTGCTCAACACCGCGGAAGGGCCGCAATCGCTGAGCGATTCCAGCGCCCTGCGCCGGGCAACCCTCATGAGCCGCACGCCGTACTACACAACGGTAGCCGGAGCGCTCGCGGCGGTGGACGGGATCGAGCTATTGGGCGCAGGAGAGCTTGAGGTTACCGCTTTGCAGACATATTTGCCTGCAGCCTGAGCGCCGTTTGGCGCTCGCTTGCGTTTTGCGCACGGCAAAGCAACACTCTTCTGTCCGGCCCTTGTTGGCCTGTAAGGAACAGTACCGATGGACAAGATCCCGATGACGCCCGCCGGCTATCAAAAGCTGGAAGCGGAGCTCAAACAACGCGTTGCCGAGGAACGTCCCAATATCATCGCCGCCATCTCAGAAGCGCGCGCCCACGGTGACTTGTCGGAAAACGCGGAATATCACGCCGCGAAAGAGGCCCAAAGCCACAACGAGGGCCGCATCGCGGAACTGGAAGACACGCTGTCGCGCGCCGAGGTGATCGACCTCACCAAACTGTCCGGCGACACCATCAAGTTCGGTGCCACCGTCACGCTGGTCGACGAGGATACTGAGCAGGAAAAGCGCTATCAGATTGTCGGCGACGTGGAATCGGACGTGAAGCTGGGCCGCGTGTCCATTTCCTCGCCCATCGCCCGCGCCCTCATCGGCAAGTCGGTGGGCGATTCGGTGGAAGTTGCCGCTCCCGGCGGTGCCCGCGGCTACGAAATCACTGGCGTACAGTTCGGCTAAACAGCCGACCGGTTCGGCCCAGTGCCCGAACCGGTCGAGGCCTCACGGGCTGGGCCGCAGCGTCTAGCTTTTGCGCGTAGCGTCGTCGGCCCGCTCGCATCCCGGCATATTCTTAGTGGATCAAAGTGCTCTAGAGCACGCCAGTTATGAGGGCGTGACCTAGGCCCGGGTGACTCCGGGCGATGCTCTACACGTTTCGTCGAACATCCCGATTTCCAGTGGCTGGGTGCGCACCGGTGCAGGCCGCTCCGCCAACGGCTGGTTCACGTCCGACAACGCTGCTTCAAGCGTCTCGCTGCCCTGGGCAAGCGTTTCGGCGAGAGTTTGAAGCGGCGCAGGGCGGCCGGTGAGATACCCCTGTACACGGCGCACCCCCAACCGCTCGACCTCGCGCAGTTCTGCCGCAGTCTCGACCCCCTCTGCGACCAGCACCGTGTCCGTGCTCTGGGCGAACTCCACAAGCGACGACACCAACGCCTGCCGGGCTGGGTCGATGTCAATGCCGTTCACCAGCGCGCGGTCGGTTTTGATGATGTCCGGCGCCAGTCCCAAAACGTGGTTGAGGCTCGCATAACCAGCGCCGACGTCGTCGACGGCCAGTTGCAGCCCCAGCTCCCGATAAGGCTGAAGTTTACCGATCAACGCGGGATAGTCCTCGACCGGCGCGTGCTCGGTGATCTCAAGAACCAACTTATCAAGCGGAAGGACCGCAATCGTCTCAGCGAACTTAACGTCCATAACCGCGCACGGCGACAGATTGACGTTCACCCGCAGCTCGGTCCCCCCAAGCGCCACATCCGCGGCGCGGCGAATGACGTCGAGCTCGATTTCGGTGCGCTTTGCGACAGACTCCAAAAGGTCGAAGCACGCACTTGGGGCCATCATCGACGCCGCTTTGAACCGGGCCAGCGCTTCTACTGCGACCGGTGCACGCTGGCGCAAATCGTAGATCGGCTGGAAATGGGGCACCAAGCCGCCGGCCCGCCGGATCGAATTGGCCAGGGCGATCGCTTCGTCGGCACGCTGTTTGGCCAGCAGCTCGGTGCGCAGTGCCTTCGCCGACACCGCCGCGAACGCCTCCACAAAGGCAGTATCGCGATCCTGCAGCGACAGGTCCGTCCGCTCGCTAAAGCAGCAAAACATGCCGTACTCCTCGCCGCTTTCAGGATGCCGCAGCGGCACGGAAATGTGCGAGCCGATGGTGAACGGCAGATCACCAGAGAGCTTGGCGGCAAGCGTGTCGCGTTGAGTGTCGGGAAGAACGGCGGGCAGCGCACCGATCGCAGTGTGGTGGCAGAAGGTGCAATCCTTATCGAGCCGCGCGCCGACCCCGCCAAGGTCCGGTGCACCCGGCGCATGGTCGACGGCCAAAAGCACCCATGCCTCCCCGGAAAGGTCGGAGATGTAGGCGACATCCATGTCGAGGTGCTCGCGAACCGCACGCAGCGCCGCTTTCACGGTGCCCAGTTGGCTCTCGTCCTCCCGAGCGAGCCCTTTAGCATGCTGCTCCAACGCACTCTTGATCAAAGCCACCAACTACGCCCCGTTGCCATCGCCGATAACCGATCACGCTACAGATGATGGCCTGCAGCAGGCTTGCTGCCACAAAATGGAGGCGGATGGGCACGGCTCCGCCGTCCATCCCTTGCTCTGACACATCACTAATGTAGAACGCAGCCACCGCATCCGTCCGTCACACCGTCACCGCAGCGAGAGAGCGTCCATTGGCACGCCAATTCATCTATCACATGCAGGGCCTGTCGAAGACCTTTGGCTCCAAAAAGGTCCTCGATAACATCCACTTGCAGTTTTATCCCGACGCCAAGATCGGCGTGCTCGGCCCCAACGGCTCGGGTAAGTCGACGCTTTTGCGCATCATGGCCGGCGTCGACAAAGAGTGGAACGGCGACGCCTGGCTCGCCGACGGCGCCACCGTCGGCTACCTGCCGCAGGAACCGCAGCTCGATCCCGCCAAAAATGTCCGCGAAAACGTCATGGACGGCGTCAAAGAGAAGACCGACAAGCTCGCCCGCTACAACGAGCTTGCGATGGACTATTCCGACGAGACGGCCGAGGAGATGGCCGAGCTTCAGGACTACATCGACACTCACAATCTGTGGGACCTCGACAGCCAGATCGACCAGGCGATGGACGCGCTGCGCTGCCCGCCCGACGACGCGGATGTCTCGGTCCTGTCCGGTGGTGAGCGCCGCCGCGTCGCGCTCTGCCGGCTTCTCCTTGAGCAGCCCGACCTCATCCTGCTCGACGAGCCCACCAACCACCTCGACGCCGAAACCGTCGCGTGGCTGGAAAACCACCTGCGCGAGTACCCTGGCGCCATCCTGATCGTTACCCACGACCGCTACTTCCTCGACAATGTGACGGGCTGGATCCTTGAGCTCGACCGGGGCCGCGGCATTCCCTACGAGGGCAACTACTCGGTCTATCTGGAGAAGAAGGCCAAGCGCATGGCGCAGGAGGGCCGCGACGCCGCCGCCGAACAGCGCGCCCTCAACCGCGAGCGCGAGTGGATCCAGGCAAGCCCGAAAGCGCGCCAGACCAAATCCAAAGCTCGCATCCAGGCCTATGACGAGCTTCTAAAGCGCAACGAAGAGCGCACGCGCTCCGGCGAAGCGCAGATCATCATCCCGGCCGGCCCGCGCCTGGGCGACAACGTCATCGAGGTCGAGGGCCTCAAAAAAGCATTTGGCGACAAGCTCTTGGTGGACGGGCTCGACTTCAAACTCCCACCCGGCGGCATTGTCGGCATCATCGGCGCCAACGGTGCCGGTAAGTCGACCCTCTTCAACATGATCACCGGCAAAGACACCCCGGACGAGGGCGCTATCAATGTCGGCGATACCGTGCAGCTCGGCTACGTCGACCAATCGCGCGACGATCTGGATGGCAAAAAGACCGTCTGGGAGGAAATCTCCGGCGGCAACGACGTCATCGAGCTTGGCAAGCGCGAGATGAACTCCCGCGCCTATGTGGGGGCGTTCAACTTCAAAGGCGGCGACCAACAGCAAAAGGTCGGCAACCTGTCAGGTGGCCAGCGCAACCGCGTGCACCTTGCCAAAATGCTGAAGTCCGGTGCGAACGTCCTCCTGCTCGACGAGCCCACCAACGACCTCGACACCGAAACTCTCGCGGCGCTGGAAGACGCGTTGGAGGATTTTGCGGGCTGCGCGGTGGTGATCAGCCACGACCGCTTCTTCCTCGATCGCCTCGCCACACACATCCTGGCGTTTGAGGGCGACAGCCACGTGGAGTGGTTCGAGGGCAACTTCGCCGACTACGAAGAGGACAAAAAGCGCAGGCTTGGGCCCGACGCCATCGTCCCGCGCCGCGTGAAATACAAGCGGCTGACCCGCTAGCGTCGGCCGCGCGGCGTTGCTGTTCACAAACGGCCAGCGACTGTTACGCTCCACCATCGGGGAGGGGCGTCACAAAACGGAGTGGAGGCAATGCTCGAGGAGGCGAGTGCTGACGAGCTGCTCGACTTGGTGCGTCCCGACATCACCGCTGCCGCGAGCAAAGACCGTGGCGAGGCGATTGACGAATACGGTTGGTCTGTTGTCGCCCTTCGCCGAAACGAGCGTGGTGACCAAGTCTTGGTCGCATGGGAGGGCGCCAGCGAATGCCACGCCCTCGTTCTTTTCCCTTCCGCTTTGGACGACGGCGAGATCGCCGTCACGATCTGCCACGGCGGTCCATACCTGTCTGAGAACTGCTTTCTGGGGCGCTGGAAATGGCGCCGGCGCTGGGCCACCTGCGGGTCAAAGGGCGTTTTCGCGACAGCCTTTATCGCCGAGCCCGGCGCCTGTGCCGTTCAGTATGAGCGTAAAGGGCAGACACACACAGCGCCCATCAGCGAAGCGGATTGCGGCCGTTGTATCATAGTGGATTGGGACGATCCGCGGCCCATCGACCGGTTCACAGCGATCGAGTTGACCGATGGCGTCGTTGAGCCAGCCATCGACTGCCTGCCGTACAGCGCCCGTTTTGTGGCCGACCGATGGAACGCGTACTGGGAGGACTTTAGCCGCTCTGGCCCGGTGGAGAACAACTGGTTCGGGTCGATCTTTTATGAACTGAATGGCGAAGACTTCAGAGATCTCACCTTCGCCATACTTCGAGCGCTCGACTCGACCCGCCACGACAGGGGGATCGCGCAGCTCGGCGCCGGCCCAATCTACGGCAACGGTCACTGGTTCTACGACCGCATTGAGAGGGAAACTGACATCCCACCGCAAAACATCTATGGAGCGCTGACCTTGGAGCGCCCGGAGTTTCTGCCGCCCGATGTCGCCGAGCGCTACACTAAGCTCATGCGCGATCTCAAAGCGCGGCTCGACAAAGACCGCCGCCGCTGAGGTCGGTCAGCGCCGCGCCTTATGTGCGCGCAAACACCCCTTGTGTAACTCAGCCTTAGCGGTCACCCCCAGTGGAGCAGCCTGACGGATCGGGAATGATTTTCGGCTTTTCCGGCGTGCCGACATTGATCATGCCGCATCGGCTCGCCTCGGCCGACGTGATGAAGGGCACCGTGGCGCCGATGAGCGTTGCCACGACAACGGCCGCTGCAACTGGTGCGGATCGGATCATGAACGCAAGTCCTCTGCAAAACGCGCGAGCTAGACGGTAAGTGGGGATGAGGGCTCTCGGGCGCTGCTCCTTCGCGCGCTTGTGATCGCCCAAACCCACACCCGCGTGACGTCAGTCACACAGGATGCCGCTTCCTTTGCGCCGCGAGTGTGGCGGCGATGGTCGGGCCGCCACCTGCGCCACTAGTTGACGAAGGAGTAGGGCGTCATCGAGCGCCGCGTCGCGTCGATCACCAACTGCCCGGAAATCGGCGGCACAGCGCGCCAATTGCAGTCCTCGCGCGGACAGACCCGGCAGTTCACGCCGATGGGGGTGAGCGTTTTGGCAAGGCCGCGGGCCGAAAGGTCGAGCCCGTCGGCATAGACAAGATTGCCCGCTTGGGAGAGCTCTGCCCCCAGCCCCACCACCATCTCCTGCCCCGGCGCATGGGCGCCAGCAGCGGGGCGCTCCACCGTGCGCGCAATGGTGATGAAGCTCTGCCCCTCCGGCAGCGACGCGACATCGACCATGACCCGGCCCGGCACACGGAACGCCTCATAAAGCCGCCAGCGCGGACAGGAGCCGCCCGAGCGAGCAAACGGGAATACGCCGCCGCCAAAGCGCTTGGACATATTCCCCGCCCGGTCCACCCGCACCATGAAGAAGGGCACGCCCTTTTCGCCTGGGCGGCGCAGCGTTGTGAGACGGTGGGCGACCTGCTCAAACGAGGCGCCAAAGCGGGACGCCATGATGTCCACATCGTAGCGCAGCCGCTCCGCCGCCTCCAAAACACGCGAGTAGGGGAGCATGATCGCGCCGGCGAGATAGTTGAGCAGCGTCACCCTGTAGAGCGCGCGCGATGCGTCCGATGTGAGCCGCTCATCCTGCGCCACAGCGCGCACTAGCTCGCCCGCCTCCAACGTTCCCACAAGGTGCGCCACCTGAAAGGTCCGCCCCGATGGTGTGAGCAACTCCGACAAGAGGAGCCGGCGCTTGTGTTGGTCGAACCGGCGTAAGAGACCCTTCATCACGTCGTAGGGCATGATCTGCACGTCGATGTTGTGCGTCGCTTTGAGGTGGTTCACCAGGCTCGTGGTAAGCGCTTGGGGAAGGTCGGTCCGCACCGCGCCCTTGGCTTTGATGTCGGCCGCTGCCGCCTCCAGCTCGCCGTAATAGTTGTCGTGGGCCTGCAGCGCTTCGCGGGTTTCCTCCACCGGGCTGTGCGCGAGCCCTGCGCCGTAGGCCATCCCCT
Organism: uncultured Paracoccaceae bacterium; assembly: GCA_937884725.1. GTDB lineage: Bacteria > Pseudomonadota > Alphaproteobacteria > Rhizobiales > Amorphaceae > Acuticoccus. Next base: position 2,259 of record CAKZYH010000051.1, on the reverse strand, counting down.
CGTGGGCGTTCTCGCCCATGATTTGCACCGTCTCGCGGGTTTCGCGATACGCGCTGTGAAGGCGCACCATAGCGTCGGCGACCTGCGGGAAATTCTCAGCAAAATCAGCAAGGTCCGCGTAAGACAGGTCCGCGCTCTTCAGCATCGGATCGGCCGCCACCTCGCGCAGGCTCACCATCACCGACGCGTCCGACCCTGGCGCCAGCGTGCGCACGTCCACCTCGTAGGCTTCGGCGAGGCGCAGGATGATCTGCGCCGTCAGGGGGCGTTGGTTGCGCTCGATCAGCGTCAGGTAGCTGGCGGAGATTTCCAGCCCCTCGGCCATCTGTGCCTGGGTGAGGCCCATGGAGCGTCGCAGTTTGCGCACTTGGGGGCCGAGGAAGAGGCGGCGGCGCGGCTCGGCGTCCATAGTTACAAACCTTACAAAGTGACAACAGTGTGTGATGTTAACTAATACAATACGACTTCGGCACTGCACAATCCCAATGGACCCGGAAAATCCGGTCGCTTATGTCACCGCTCAGCGGCGAACCACCGACCGCACGACATCGAAGGTGATACCATGACGACCTTTTCCGACCTCATCCCCACAGACGCCGAAGATCGTTTCAACGGCATTAACCGGGCCCACACCCCGGAGGATGTGGCACGGTTGCGTGGCTCCATCACCATCGAGCACACGCTGGCAAAACGCGGCGCCAACCGCCTGTGGGAGCTTCTGAAGGAAGAGCCGTACATCAACGCCCTCGGCGCTGTGACCGGCAACCAGGCCGTCCAAATGGTCCGCGCCGGCCTCAAGGCCATCTACCTCTCCGGCTGGCAGGTTGCTGGCGACGCCAACACCGCGGGTCAAACCTACCCCGATCAGTCGCTTTACCCCGCGAACGCCGGCCCAGAGCTTGCGCGGCGCATCAACAACGCGCTCACCCGCGCCGACCAGATCGAGCACGCCGAAGGTGGCGCCACGCGCGATTGGTTTGCCCCCATTGTGGCCGACGCCGAGGCCGGCTTCGGCGGCCCGCTCAACGTCTTTGAAATCATGAAGGCCTACATCGCGGCCGGCGCTGCGGGCGTCCATTTTGAAGATCAGCTCGCGGCTGAGAAAAAGTGCGGCCACCTGGGCGGTAAAGTCCTTATCCCGACCCAGGCGCACGAGCGTAACCTCAACGCAGCCCGCCTCGCCGCCGACGTGATGGGCACGCCGACCCTCATCATGGCGCGCACCGATGCTGAATCCGCGCCGCTTATCACCTCCGACAACGACGAGCGCGACCGCGAGTTCATCGACTACGACGCCGGCCGCACCCCGGAAGGCTTCTTCCGCCTCAAGAAGGGCATGGGCGTCGACCACTGCATCAAGCGCGGCCTGGCGTTTGCCGACAAAGCCGACCTCATCTGGTGGGAAACCTCCAACCCCAACCTTGAGGATGCGCGCCGCTTCGCCGAAGCCATCCACCGCGAGCATCCGAATAAGATGCTGAGCTACAACTGCTCGCCGTCGTTCAACTGGCGCAAGAATCTGGACGAAGCCACCATCGCCAAATTCCAGCGTGAGCTGGGCGCCATGGGCTACAAGTTCCAGTTCGTCACGCTCGCCGGCTTCCACTCGCTCAACTACGGCATGTTCGAGCTCGCCCGCGGTTACGCCGCCGAAGGCATGGCCGCCTACTCACGCCTCCAGCAGGACGAGTTCGACGCCGAAGCCAACGGCTACACCGCCACGCGTCACCAGCGGGAAGTCGGCACCGGCTACTTCGATGCCGTCTCCGTGGCGCTCACCGGTGGCAACTCGTCCACCACCGCCATGGGCGAGAGCACCGAGACCGACCAGTTCGACGACACCCCCGCCCTCCAAGCCGCCGAGTAAGCGCAAAACCCTTCTAGGAGACATGCCATGAGCAACCTGCCCACCAACCTCGCCGAAACGCCCGCCATGCCCATCACCATGGACCTCGTCCATGACATCCCGCGCCGGGTGGTTGGCTTCTGCGTCGACGTGGAAACTGGCATGGAGAACGATCAGCTCCGCCGCTCCTTGGAGGAAATCGCCAACGAAACCGCGTTCTATCTCGCCGAAATGCGCGAGATTAACGCCAACCGCGGCGAAGAGGGCCGGCTCGTCCAGGCCGAGTTTGCCCTCACCGCGACCCGCGGCACGGTGGGCGATCCGCAGATCTTTGTGCTTCTGCGCGCCATCGCCCAGCGCCACCGCTGGCGCCGGACCGACAAAATCCTTGCCCGCTGACGCCTAACCGTCGG
>CAKZYH010000050.1 GCA_937884725.1 uncultured Paracoccaceae bacterium | reverse complement strand
CCCGGTCCATCGGCGAGCCCGGCCGCACATACGCCGCCACATCGGCAATCGCGACCGTCACAATGTGACCGCCCTCATTGTTCGGGTCGGGCACCGCATGCACAGCGTCGTCGTGATCTTTCGCGTCCGGCGGATCGATGGTGAGAAACGGCATGTCGCGCCAGTCCTCACGCCCCGCTTGACCGGCTTGGGCCACAGCATTTGCCGCATCAAGCATAGGTTGCGGAAACCTGTCCGGGATCCCGTGGGCCTGAATGGCAAGCAGCGACACGGCCTGCTCTGAATCCATCGTTCCGATGGTCTCGATAATGCGCGCCGGCCGCCCCCGCACGGTCTCCACCCGCACCAGCGTACCGTCCTTCAGATCGCGAACCGCAGCCTGGTCGACGGCAAAGCTGTCGCGCTCCTTCTTCGACGTTGGTGTCAGGCGCGCGATGCCGCGCACGCGCTCGACCACCGCCAGCTGCGTCGTCGGCCGTTTCTCGATAACTCTGATGACCTTGCCGGTGTAGCCGGTCTCGTCACGCTGGATGCGGGCAAGGAGGCGGTCGCCCATGGCGGGTGCGGGGCCTTTGAGCAGCAGCGTGACCTTTGGCGGTTCGCCCTCCTCGGCCCACGACGTTGGTTCTGCAACAAGGTCGCCATCGGCTGTCTTGGCCGTGACCATCAACAGCGCCACCGGCGGCAGCTCGCCCGGCTGCTGCAGGCGTTTGCCAGATTTGGCAAGAAGGCCTTCGTCGGCCATCTCGGTGAGCAAGGATTTGAGGTAAATCCGATCGCCGCCTTTCACGTTGAACGCACGGGCAATTTCCCGCTTGCCGACCCGGCCAGGCGAGTCGGCCAAAAACTTTAAGATGTCATCCCGAGTCGGAAGCGCATCGGCCATACCATCCACATGGCATTCCAGCGATCAGGCGTCGAGGGGCGTCATCGCTATCAGTAATTTTAAAGTATAACAGAAATATCCGACTGGTAATAAAGCATATCTAAAATTTTATATTCACCAATATCCCGACAGCCTTGATCAAGCTTAGTAGAGCTCAGTCGCATTCCAAGCGGAGAGTATGTCGTGACAAAAAAACATTGCGACGAAGACGAAGAGCGAGTGTGGAACGACGGGACCGTTTCACAAATGTTTCGCACTGAAGAATACTTTGCCAGCATAGTTTCTGGTCACTTGTCTGAGTCGCTCGTCGTCACGGACACGAGAGGCCGGTTGGAATGGGTAAACCAGAACTTCGAACGCCTAACCGGCTACAGTGTCGCCGATATCATCGGTCGAAAGCCGGGTGAGTTTTTGCAAGGAGCGGAGACTGACCAAAAGACGGTGGCAGAGATCAGGGCCGCGGTCGAAGCGCGGCAACCCATCAAACGCGAAATCTTGAACTATCACGCCGACGGTACCCCGTATTGGGTGGAAGTCGCCATCAGCCCGGTGTTCGACGCCGAAGCGCGTCACGTGCACTTCGTGGCTGTTGAGCAAGACGTGACCGCGCGTCGGCTCGTCGCCGCAAAAATTCAAGAGGCACAGGATAAGGACGCCCTCCAGAAGAAACAGCGGCAGCTGCTCACGACCATAAGCCAGTGGTTATACTCAGCGCGAACCTTGGCCGAGCTCTCCAACATTACACAGCAAGGCCTTCAAAGCCTGTTTCCAGGGAGCGAAGGGGTTCTATACGTCTATCGAAATTCGCGGGACAGATTGGAAGCCCGAGCGGTTTGGGGCGACCATTCGCCGGAGTCTAGCATCCCGCCCCATCAATGCTGGGGCATGCGGCGCGGGCGCCCGCATGTGTATGGCGCTCAGCAGATGAACCTGCGCTGCGAACACGATACGTCGCCGAACGATGCTGCCGCGATCTGCCTACCGCTTCTGGCGCAGGGGGAGAGCATCGGGCTGCTTCACGTGCGCTTCCCCGACCTTGCGATCAATGGCGGCGTGTTGAGCGGCGAGTTCCGACCTGTTTTGCAAGACCGGCTGGAGCTTCTCATGCTGGTCGCCGAGCAGACCGGGCTCGCCATTGCCAACGTGCAGCTTCGAGAAGAGCTGCACGCGCAATCGACAATCGACGCGCTCACCGGCCTACCCAACCGCCGGCATTTTCTTGGCGAGCTTCGCGACGCGGCGGCAGCCTCCGTGCTGGTCGGCGAGCCGCTAACGCTGCTGTCGCTTGATGTCGATCACTTCAAATCCGTCAACGACCGGCATGGCCACGCCGTGGGCGATGAGGTGCTAAAGCTGCTAGCGCAAGTGTTGCGAGAGGTGGCAGGCCCACAAACACTGCTCGCCCGTTTCGGCGGTGAAGAGTTCATGCTCATCCCGCGCGGGCTGTCGCCAGACGCCGCGGCCGACCTCGCCAACGCCATCATCGATTCTGTGCGTGAGCGCTCGGCGGCAACGTCTTCCGTCCCGAACATCACCGTGTCTGTGGGGTTGGCAGTAATGCCGCGGGATGCGCCCGATCTCACCGGCCTCCTAAAATGCGCCGATGATGCGCTGTATCGCGCGAAGGCGGCGGGCAGAAACCGGCTGGTCAAGTTTGCAGAGATGGATACAGCGCCTCTCCTCCCGCTGGCCGTCGTCGCAAAGGACGGGGCCTGATGAACTCGCGCAGAGCACGTGAGTTACGAGGGCGTGGTCTCCCGCGGGTCAGCCCGCCCTGAGTTTTGGGTGGGCTGATTACGCCGGTGTTCCCGACTCCGATTTCGACCCTTTCGCGGCGCCGGCTTTCGCTGCTGACCGTTTCGCAGTCCCGCCTTTGGCCACGCCAGCTTTCGACGTAGTCTTGGCTGCCGCACTCTTGCCCTTCGTCTCCTTCGCTGGCGCCTTCTTGGCTGCTGACTTCTTCGGCGCCTTGCCGCTCTTGGCCGTGATCAGCTCAAGCGCCTGTTCCATGGTCACCGCATCAGGCTCGGTGCCCTTCGGCAGCGTCGCGTTCACCTTGCCCCAGTTCACATACGGCCCGTAGCGCCCGGACTTCACCGTGACCGGGCCGCCGTCTGGGTGGTCGCCGAGCGACTTCAGCGGTGCCGCTGCCTGGCCAAACCTGCCACCGCCCCGGTCCTTCTGCTCCGCAATCACAGTGACCGCGCGGTTGAGCCCGATCTCAAACACGTCCTCGATGCTTTCAAGCTTTGCGTACTTGCCGTTGTGCAGAAGGAACGGCCCATACCGGCCAAGGCCAGCCTGGATCGGCTCGCGGGTTTCGGGGTGCGTCCCCACCTCGCGCGGCAGATCGATCAGCTGGATCGCCCGCTCCAGCGTCATCTCATCGGGCGCCCACCCCTTCGGCAAGGAGGCGCGCTTGGGCTTCTCACCCTCATCCGCGGCCATCTCAACATACGGCCCAAACCGGCCCGACTTCAGCGAAATCTCCTGGCTGTAGTCAGGGTGCACGCCCAGGATCGCAGGCCCTTCCGGCACCTCGTTGGGGTCATCGCCCAGCTGGCGCGTATAATTGCACTGCGGATAGTTCGAGCAGCCGATAAACGCGCCGTACTTGCTGTTCTTGAGCGACAGCCGGCCTGCATCGCAGGCGGGGCAGGCGCGCGGTTCCGTCTCGTCCGCGCGAGGCGGGAAGATGAGTGGCGCCAGCTCCTCGTTCAGCGCGTCCAGCACCTCCGCGGTGCGCACTTCCATGACCTCGCCGATCCGTTTGGAAAACTCTTGCCAGAACTCACGCAGGACCGCGCGCCAATCGGCTTTGCCGTCAGAGATCGAATCGAGCTTTTCCTCAAGGTTGGCCGTGAAGTCGTACTCCACATAGCGGTCAAAAAAGCTCTCCAAAAACGCCGTCACGATCCGGCCCTTGGAGCCGGGGGTGAGGCGCTTTTTATCAAGCGTGACGTAGTCGCGATCGACCAGCGTCGCGAGCGTCGCGGTGTAGGTGGAGGGGCGCCCGATCCCAAGCTCCTCCATCCGCTTAATCAGCGTCGCCTCGGTGAACCGGGGCGGGGGCTCGGTAAAATGCTGGTTCGGCCGGATCGGCGGAAGCTCTTTTGCGCTGCCTCCCGACCCATCATCCGCCTTCGCCTGGCCCGGAACCGGTGTCAGGCGCGACCCCTCGCTGATCGGCGGCAGGCGGTTATCATCGTCGTCATCGGACGGCTCGTCGCGGCCCTCGCTATAGGCTTTGATGAAGCCATCGAAGGTCAGCACTGACCCCGTTGCCCGCAGCCCGATGGTCTTGCCACCATGGCTCGCGTCGATCTCGACCGTCGTGCGCTCAAACTCGGCCGACTGCATCTGGCTCGCCACAGCGCGCTTCCAGATAAGGTCGTAAAGCCGCGCCTCGTCGTCGCCCAGGTGACGGCGCATCTCGGACGGTTTGCGCGCCACATCCGTCGGCCTGATCGCCTCGTGGGCCTCCTGCGCGTTCTTCGCTTTCGTGGCGTAATGCCGGGGCTTTTCAGGCAGATACCGGCTGCCATACTGGCTGCCAACCACGCTGCGGATCGCGGAAATCCCCTCCGGCGCCATCTGCACGCCGTCGGTCCGCATGTAAGTGATGAGGCCCACCGTCTCACCGCCCAGATCGATGCCCTCGTAAAGCCGTTGCGCGGTCTGCATGGTGCGCGCCGACGAGAACCCAAGCTTCCGGCTTGCTTCCTGCTGCAGCGTTGAGGTGGTGAAGGGCGGCGACGGATTGCGCCTTGTGGGCTTTGCCTCCACCGACGCCACCGTGAACGTCGAGGCCAGCAAATGATCGACGATTGCCTTCGCCTCATCGCCCGTTTTGATGGCGAGCCGGTCGAGCCGCTTGCCATCCACCACCGACACACGCGCCTCAAACACGTCCCCGTCCGGGGTCTGAAGCGTGGCGACAATCGACCAATATTCCTGCGGCACAAACCGCTCAATCTCGGCCTCGCGGTCGCACACCAGGCGCAGCGCCACCGACTGCACGCGGCCCGCCGAGCGCGCGCCGGGCAGCTTGCGCCACAGCACCGGCGACAGGTTGAAGCCCACCAGATAATCGAGCGCCCGCCGCGCTCTGTAGGCGTCCACCAGATCGGCCTCGATCTCGCGCGGTTTGGCCATCGCGTCGAGCACAGCCTGCTTGGTGATGGCGTTGAACACCACGCGCTGCACGGCCTGGCTCTTCAGCGCCTTCTTCTCCTTCATCACCTGCAGCACGTGCCACGAAATCGCCTCACCCTCGCGGTCAGGGTCAGTGGCGAGGATGAGGGAATTGGCCGACTTCACCTGCTTGGCGAGTTCGTTCAGCCGCTTGGACGATTTCGCATCAGTTTGCCACAACATCTCGAAATCGTTGTCGGGATCCACCGACCCATCTTTGGGCGGCAGGTCGCGCACGTGGCCGTAGGAAGCGACCACGGTGTACCCTTTGCCCAGGTATTTGTTGATGGTTTTCGCTTTGGCCGGCGACTCGACGACAACAACATCCATCTGCTTCTCCCAAAGCGTACCGCGGGCCGGGACATAGAGAGCCCGCACGCGTTGGCAAAGGTGGTTGTGACGCCGAGTGACCGACGAGAGCTCCTTTTGTTGGTGGGAACGGGTCTGCAAGATCCAGGCAAGCCGCCCCTGTCAGCCTCAATTCGACCAAACTCACCACGTCGGATATTTTGCTATGTCATATTCCGCCAGCGACAAACCGGCCGCTGCCATGCCGGCACCTCAGCCCATGGTGGATCAGGTCGTCATCAGCTCCACAGATGCCGCGCGGTACATCGAAGGCATGTGCGCTGAGCTGAAGGACATCGCCGACCAGGCCAACCTGGCCTTCCTCAGCTACCTCCTGGAGATGGCGTCCGAAGAAGCGACGTCGCAGGCCAATCCGCACAGCGCGTATGCCATCTACGGCGAGGTCCCGCCTGGACCGGCGGGCGCCTGACGCTTTTTCATCGAACGCAGGCGCGTTTGCGGCGAATTAAGCGCGTTCCACGATTGCCCGACCCTAGCCGAGTTTGGCAAAGTCGCGCCATGCTCAGTTTCCGTTCGTTCTCCGCAGTCCTGTTCGTTCTGATCCTGGTGGGCGGCACCGGTTCCGTCGCCGCGCAGGAGCGCGTCGTGCCGCCATCTGCCGCGGCCATCACCCTGTCTTTTGCGCCCGTTGTGAAGGCCGCCGCGCCCTCTGTCGTTAATGTGCATAGCGCCGAAACCGTGCGCCGGCGCGCCACGCTCTTCTCACCGCGCGGCCAAGTGCGACCCCGCGGCGCAAGCCTCGGCTCCGGCGTCGTCGTCACGAGCGATGGGCTCGTTGTCACCAACGCGCACGTGGTCGGCGAAGCGCGCAGCCTCCTCGTCTCCTTCAATGACCGGCGCGAGTACTCTGCGACGCTCCTGCTGAAGGACGAGCGGACCGACCTCGCCGTCTTGCAGATCGACCGCGAGGATGAGTTTCCGCCGCTCCCGTTAGGGGATGGCGTCGATGTGGAGGTCGGCGACCTGGTGCTCGCCATCGGCAATCCGTTCGGCGTCGGCCAAACTGTCACCCAAGGCATCGTCTCCGCGCTCGCCCGCACGCAGGTCGGTGTCTCAGACGACAGGTTCTTCATCCAGACCGACGCGGCCATCAACCCCGGTAACTCAGGCGGCGCGCTGGTGGACATGCGCGGCCGGCTGGTGGGCATCAACACCGCCATCTACTCCCGCTCCGGGGGCTCCAACGGCATCGGCTTTGCCATCCCTGCCGATATGGTCGCGCTCGTCGTGCGCTCAGCGCAGGCGGGCGGGCGCGTGCGCCGGCCCTGGTTTGGCGCGCGCTTGCAGACCGTCACGCGCGACCTTGCCGACGCCATGGGCCTCGAACGCCCCGGCGGCGTGGTGGTCAACGAGGTGCTCCCCGGCAGCCCAGCCGAGCGCGCTGGCATCCGCTCCGGTGACGTGCTGTTGACACTCGGTGGACGCGACATCGTCGATGCCGATGCGTTCGGCTACCTCTACGCCACCCAAGGCACCCAGGGCGAAACCGTGTTCCTCGCACGCCGCGGGGACGCAGAGCGACGGGTCAACGTGACGCTGGAGCCACCTCCCGAAACCGTGCCGCGCGATGCCCGCCGGCTCTCCGGCCCGTCCCCCTTCGATGGCGCCATCGCGGTCAACCTGTCACCGGCTATGGCGGACGAGCTCAACCTCGACCTCTCGCTGGAGGGCGTGGCGCTCGCCCGCGTTGACCGGCGCTCTGTGGCGCGCCGTGTAGGCCTTCGCCGCTCCGATAAAGTGGTCTCCATCAATGGCCGCCGCGTCCGCTCCACCGTCCAGCTGGAGCGAATCGCGAGCCGCAGAGCGCGATACTGGGACGTTGTCATCGAAAGGGGCGGGCAGAAGATCAGCTTGCAAATGGGCGGATGAACGACCTCTTCCGCGCCGCCGGCATGGATCAGAGCGCGCCGCGCCCGCTCGCTGACCTCCTGCGCCCCACCTCCATCGAGGACGTGGTCGGCCAACCCCACCTGCTCGGCCCCAACGGCCGCCTCACCCGCATGATGCGGGGTGGAGACATCGGCTCGCTCATCCTGTGGGGGCCGCCAGGCACCGGCAAAACCACGCTAGCCCAACTCCTCGCCGGCCACATCGACCGCCACTTCACGCAGATCTCCGCCATCCACTCTGGCGTGGCCGAACTCAAAAGAGTCTTCGACGCCGCCAGGCAGCACCGCGCCATGGGCCGCGGCACAGTGCTGTTCGTGGACGAAATCCACCGCTTCAACCGCTCCCAGCAAGACGCGTTTTTGCCTGTTATGGAGGACGGCACGATCACGCTGATCGGCGCCACCACCGAAAACCCATCCTTTGAGCTTAACGCCGCGCTCATGTCCCGCGCGCAGGTGCTGATCTTCAACGCCCTCGACGAAGACGCGCTGATCACGCTCCTCGCCCGCGCCGAAGCCAACCGCGGCCCTTTACCGCTCACCGCCGCCGCCCGGGACAGCCTCCTGCGCATGGCCGACGGCGACGGCCGGGCACTGTTAACGCTGGCGGAAGAAATCTTCCGCGTCGCCCGCGATGGCGAGATCATCGATGAAGCGGCCGTCCAAGGCCTTCTGCAGCGCAAAGCGCCCGTCCACGACAAGGACGGCGACGGCCACTACGGCCTCATCTCAGCGCTCCACAAATCGGTCCGCGGCTCCGACCCCGACGCCGCGCTCTACTACCTCCAGCGCATGCTGGTGGGCGGCGAAGACCCCCTCTACCTCGCCCGCCGCCTGGTGCGGATGGCGACGGAAGACATCGGCCTTGCCGATCCCCACGCCCTCACGCTCGCCATCGCCGCCCGCGACACCTACCAGTTCCTCGGAAGTCCCGAAGGGGAGCTCGCGCTGGCGCAAGTCACCGTGCACCTGGCGCTCGCACCCAAATCGAACGCCCTCTACAAGGCCTACAACGCGTCCAAGCAGTTCGTGAAAGACACGCCCTCGCTCCCCCCGCCGCGCCACATCCTGCCCGGCCCCACAGCCTGGATGCGCGCCGAAGGCTTCGGCGTCGGCTACGAGTACGACCACGACCTCGCCGACGCGCTATCGGGCCAAGACTACTTCCCTGAGGGCGTTGAGCGACAACGCTTCTACGAACCCACCGACCGCGGCGAAGAAGAAGCGATGGCTCGCCGGTTGCAAAAGGCCGACCAAGCAAGGATGGATCGTCGCATCGCTGGCTTTCATAAGCGCGATGGCTATAACGCTGAGGATTGATACAAATCATCCCATTGCACGACGCTAATGCGTCATGCATGTGCGTATCAGTTCGGTGCGGGAGTGACGAATGGCGTTTGTCTATTCTTATTTATTCTGGTTCGCAGTTATCACGCCCGCGTCTCTCGCGATTTACTTCGCGACCGGGTCTTGGCTGCACTGGTTGAATGGCAAACGGCAAGACCGGCGGATCCAACGCCGCAAGGGCGAGCACCGCATCGCCAAAGACATTAAGTCGTCCGTCGTCGAGCTGATTGTCTCCACCGCCGTCCTCAGCCTCGGCCTTGCCGCGCGCGACATGGGCTGGGTCGTCATGACGCCGCTGTCAGGCGTCATCGCCACCGTCGTCTCCTTCGGCCTGCTGCTTCTCGCCTACGACGCGTGGTTCTACTGGACCCACCGCCTGCTGCACGTGAAGTTCATGTACCGCTTCCACGCACCGCACCACGCGGCGGTCGCGCCCACCGCATGGAGCAACGACGCCGGTAGCAGCGTCGACACCATCATCGCCCAAGGCTTCTTCGCGCTCGCCTGCGTCCTCA